>JAPKDJ010000143.1 GCA_026421245.1 Akkermansiaceae bacterium
TTTAGGGGGGGCTCCTCTCCCACCACCTGTTTTAGGGGGGGCTACTCTCCCACCACCTGTTCCTCCGGACTTGGCACCGCTCCCAGCTCCTCCACCGGGGCGCCCGCCGGCGGAACCTCCAGGCCTAGCACCGCCAGCTCCTGCAGCAGGTTGGCCAGGGCGGGTTTGATCGCCACCGCCGGGAGGGCGTCCCCCCGCTCCTCCCCCAGCCCCACCTTGCCGTGAACTCCGTGCCGTATTCTGCAAGGCACTCATCGAGGTCCGTGGGTTTTGTTTGGTGGGAATCCAGAAAAGCCGTTTGATCTCCCGGTCACCATTCCCAAAGATCACCTTTAACTCCACATAAGTCGGACGCCGGTTGTTTTGATCCCATTCGTAAGGCCACTCGTCGCGCTCGGTTGAGTTGTAGCTCCTCCCATCAAGAACGGTCCATTCAAACAGGCGGACATCCCGGAGAAGCACGATGGACGCAATGGGCTCGATGCCTCTCTCCGCAGGACCTTCGTCGCTGTCGAGAATGGGATCGTCAAAGTATTCCAACACGATATCCACGCCATTCGTCACCGTGGGCACCGTGATGATGCGGGTGGCCTCGGCCGCAATCGGCACTCCGCCCCAGTTAAAGGAAACGGGCGTATTTTGAAAAGTCATCTCAGACAGAAAGGGTTCCGAACTACTGGTGCTGATCAGATTAAGAACCGCATTCCCCGGAAGCCCGTCGAAGTGGTTGCGAAGAAACGAAAAGAAGGCATCCCGTGAGATGTCCTCGTTCTGCATATCGACCATCGTTGCGGTTGATCGCACCGCTCCGTCCGCGATCCGAAAAATTGAGGTCAAGACCAGCCCGGCGATCCCAAGCGCAAGGACCAGCTCGAAGAGCGTAAATCCCTTCGCCATCCTGCCATTCCGTGGGTCAGTTTGCTTCATGGTCGGTAAAGGGGAAGGTAGCGCCAACCGCGCACGTTACGCTCTTGGTCAATGCCATCCTGTTCGTAGCGGGCGATCACGGTGACTTGCCACATTTGTTGGAGGAGAGTGCCTTCCTCATTTTCCAATTCAAGGGGAACCACCAGGGTCTCGACATTCACGTCACGCTCTTCGATGTAGATCTCAGTAGTCCCCTCCTCTAGTTGCTGGAGATAAAGAGTCTCGTGGAGCGCGCTATCCAAGATCTGGGTGATCACCAACTCTTCCTTCACAAAGGTCGTGCTGCGCCAAAGAGTATTCAGCGCCTTAGTGAAAGACGTCGCCACAATCGCAAAGATGAAGAGTGCTAACACCACCTCCATTAACATAAAGCCGTTCCGAAGGCCTGATGACGATCCGATTTTCATTCCTGATTTCCAATGGCCATTTCAAGGTCTTCCGCCTTTGCGGTGAGGGGATGAAACTCCCGTGACAACATCGCCTGTCCGTCGATTGAGATGAGCTGAACAGAGAGCGGTTCGCAAGGACTGTTGGGCTTATGAATCCAGGTTTCCACCGTATCATCGCGAATCACCTTGAAGTCATTACTGTTCCACCGCTTCACCCAAACCTCGTATTCCTCGTCGATCCTGAAAACCCGCGGCCATGACATGCTGTCGAGGGGCTTCAAAGACGCCGGAGTGCCCACATTTTCCGAAAGTTCTTCCGCACGTTCATCCTCCGGCTTGGCCAGAGGCATCATGCGAACTTCCCCCTCTCTCAACTCCACCACAAAGGGTTGTTGATAGCTGTAGGACATGGCCCGGGCCTGAAGGGCCAAATCCTCGATCCCGCTATGGTTCTCGCGAATCTTCTGCTCGATCTTCGGGGTGGTGATCATGTAGGTCGCCGCACCAAAAATGATGACCGTGATCCCCATCACAAAAACCAGCTCGATCAATGTGAAGCCACACCTCAGCCACACTCGAGATTTTTTTGAAGGCAGCGACCGCATCGATTGAGAGATTGACGAAGATTAAGAATCTTTAGTCCTGATTACTTTGATCGTCGTCACCGCCGAAGGATTTATCCGGACCAGCAGAGATAATCTCGGGTCGGCTTGGATCCTTGGAACCAGGATACTGATACTTGTATTTGGTGTCCCAGGGATCGAGAAGTGCCTCTTCATCTTTCAGAGTTTGAATCCAGCGTCGCGGGCGGGGAGAATCGGTAGGCTTTTTCAAGAAGGCTTCAAGGCCCTGCGAAGTCGAGGGATACACGCCGCCGATATTCTTGTATTGCTCCAGATTAGACTCAAACGACCTCATATCCTGATCTGCAGTGCTCACTTTGGCAGAGTCGCTGATTTTCCCCATACTATAGATAGCACCTCCTAAAATGAGTCCGATGATCCCCATCACGATCACCATTTCGAAGAGACTGAAGCCGCGAGCCATGCGCGGTGAGATTCTTTTGTTTTCCTTAGATTGAATTTTCATGATTCCGTTGAAACGAAGTTACATTGATAGAAACGCTAATCGAATGAAAAGTTGTCGGTTGTTTTGAGAAAAAACACCAAAAAATCCTTCCGAATTAACCATCTTCTTTCATAACCTCGACGCAACCCTCGAAATTTCAACTAGATGTCTCTAAAAGTGACCCCTGCCCCCATACTATTTCCGGGAGCATCGTCAAAAACCTACGCCAATGTCCCTGCCCTGATGGGCATCCCGGGAACTGCCGGAGTTCCGGATCGTATCCGTGATGCCGCCCATCGCCTGGAGACCTATTCTCCGGAACTCGACACAGATTTGGAAGATTTCCCCTTCACCGACTACGGGAACCTTATTCTCCCCTCCATCGAGATCGAAGAAAACGCTCGTCTTGTGGGCGACGCCTGCCGCGCCATCATCAACACCAACGCTGTGCCGATCTTTCTGGCTCGCGATGCCCGCTTTACAGCTTCTACCATAAGGGCCACCGCCGATCGATACCCGGAACTGACTGTGGTTCAAATGGGTGCTCGCGCAAACTTGCTTGAAGAATTCGACGGACAGAAGTGGCATGCTCGAACCTCCATGAAACGGGTCCTTGACCATCTTTCTGTGACTCAGTTAAAAAACCTCGGCTCACGTAGCGGCACAAAGGAGGAATTTGACCTCATCGAAACAGGAGGAACGCGCCTCAGCGTCGAGGATCTCCCCTCCCTTGGTAAGGAAGGTCTCTATCTCAACCTCGATCTCAGCCTTTTCGACCCTTGCACCGCCCCCGGGGTCTCCCATCCCGAACCAGGCGGAATGAATTGGGACGAATTTTCCAAAACCATGGCGCTCATTCCATGGCGCCGGGTTAAAGCATGCGATCTCGTTGGCCTCGAACCCTCCGGGGACCACACAGGGCTTTCCGATCTTGTCGCAGCCAAAGTCCTACGTGAAATCATTCTCTTGCTGGCTAAAACGCTTGCTCCACAAGATTAATATCGGGCACTTCCCCCTCTGTCAGAACGATCTCGACCACATCGTATCGCCACGAAATTTGGCGACGCACGTCTTGCTTGGCCTCCGGATCAACTTCCTTCCCAAGCAACCTCAACCATTCCATGGCTCCCCGTGTCACAAGAGCCTGCTTCTCGGCATTCACCGCCCGCATCGGGCGCCCAAAGTCACGTCGCGTCCTCGTTTTTACTTCTACAAAGACGAGGAGTTTTAACTCATCCCCTCCTCTCATCACCAGGTCAACTTCCCCGCCCCTAGGCGCGCGAAAGTTACGGTAAAGAAGCTTCCACCCAAGGGACTGGAGATACTTCGCGGCAATCTTTTCTCCCAGGTCACCAATCTGGTGAGGAGTCAAATCAATCAAGCGGGAGGGAGAGTTGAGCAACCGGCTGGAACGAGCGACGGTGGATCGGACACGGACCCAGAATCCGGAGCGCTTCGAGGTGTCTTTTCGTCCCATATCCTTTGTGTTTCTCAAATCCGTAACCAGGATAGCGAATTGCCGCCTCCCTCATAATCCGGTCGCGGGTCACTTTGGCGAAAATACTGGCCGTCGCAATAGAAAGACTCTTCGAATCTCCCTTCACGATTCCCTGATGCGGGTAGGGAAAATTTGGAACAGCCAATCCGTCAATCAGACACATCCCCGGCTCCACTCCCAGCGCCCTCACCGCTCGCGCCATTCCAAGGTGAGTGGCCTTGAGGACATTCACTTCATCAACCTCATCTGCCTCCACGAGGCTCACTGCCCATCGAATTTCCTCATTTTCGCAAAGCTCGTCATACAAGGCTTCCCGTTTCTTCTCGCTGAGTTTCTTTGAGTCATTGATCACCGCGTGGGCAAACCCCTCTGGTAAAATCGCCGCCCCGACTGAAACTGGACCCGCCAAGGGCCCTCTTCCCGCTTCATCCACCCCAATGACAATCCCGAGGTCGGCGTAACGGTTTTCAAATTCAAGGTCAGGCATCTCAGTAAATATGATCTACTCCGATTTGATCGAAGCGATCACCTTTTGCAAGTCTACCATCCTCCCTTCAGAGAGATTGGCCGATTCCACAAGCTCGTTCGATGTCTCATTTCGCCTATAAAATGTCCGATACACACAAGACTCCCCCGGGAGACTAGCCCATGATCCAACTCCCACGAATCCTAGCCCGCCATACGCCAACCCCATGATCCGACTCCCACTTGCCCTCCTCGCCATCTGCCTTGTCTCAAGCTCCGACGCAGCGCCACTACTCGACAAGCGAAAACAACTCGAAGCACAGAGCTTCTGGGCG
>JAPKDJ010000018.1 GCA_026421245.1 Akkermansiaceae bacterium
ATGAAATCGGCGCGCTCAGGAAGTTCGTGGAGCGGCTCGGAGACGAACCGCACTTTTCTGAACACCGGTGGCGGACGTTTTGCGGACGCCTCATACGTTTCCGGGTTCGGATTCGATGACGACGGGCGGGCGTTGGCCGTAACCGACTGGGATGGTGATGGTGACCTCGATTTGTGGGCACATAATCGCACCGCACCGCGCTTGCGCCTGCTGCTCAACAACTCGCCACAGGCGAATCGTTCGGTCGCGTTCCGACTGGAGGGCGGGAAAAATTCGAACCGTGATGCCATCGGGGCCCGGCTTAAACTAACACTCTCCAATGGCAGCGAACTCCTGCAAACGCTGCGGGCAGGCAGTGGATTTCTGTCGCAATCTTCGAAGTGGATCCACTTTGGAATCGATCCGGGGGCATCGCCATCTTCGCTGCATCTGACCTGGCCGGATGGGATTGAAGAATCGTTCTTCGGAATCGTGGCAGGCGAGCGCTACCACATCGCGGAAGGTGGAACCTTGCAGAAGGTCGCCCCCCGCGCGCTTGCTCTCGTGGAGCCAGCCCGGCAACGTCCGATCGCGCCGCAGCCTCCCGGGCAAATGGTTTTACCAGGAAGAATTCCGCTTCCGGAGTTCCGCTACACCCCTGAAGGAAACTCGGAATCCGTCGGGCTCATGCCGGGTGGAAAGCCGCTCCTCATCACCCTTTTCTCAGGAAGCTGTCGGAGTTGCAGCGAAGAGTTGCGCGAGTTCGCACGCGAGGAGGAGCGCATCCGGGCTGCCAATCTCGAGGTGCTCGCACTCTCGGTCGACGAGTTGGCGGCAGGCTCCGATCGTTTCGCCGCAGGCAAGCTGATCGCCGCGAGCAAATTTCCTTTTCCAAGCGGAACGATCACGCCACGGAGCGCGGATCACCTGCGCTTCCTACTCAAGTCGCTCTACGATTTTCCGGCCTCATTCTCAGTCCCCATCAGCCTCCTGTTGGATGAGGAGCGGCGCTTGTTCGCCGTGTATCGTGGCCGCGTCTCGACCGATCTCCTCCTCCACGATGCCGCCTTCTCGAAAGCAAGTGCCAACCAGCTTCGCGATCTTTCGGTGCCCTTCCCCGGAAGTTGGTTCACGACCCCGATTGCTCCATCCGAGCTTGCGGAATTGGTTGCGAACCCGTTTCACGGCACCTTTCCCGATCAGGGCTTGCGCTACCTCGAACACGCGCTGGCGACCGCGGACACGGGACGTAGAGCACGGCTGCAGCGCAGATTGAGTGGCGGCTACTACCGGCTCGCGTGGCAGGAGGATTCCAAAGGCAGCAAGAGCAAAGCGGCCGACTACTACAAAAAAACGCTCGCGATCAATCCTGGCAATTCCAAAGCGCGCACCGATTTCGGTGCACTGCTCGGAAATCAAGGGAAATTCGACGAGGCAGAGGTGCAATTCCGCATGGCCCTGGAACTCGATCCCGGCAACCAGGTTGCAAAGAAAAACCTGGAGATGGTGATTCGGAAACAGCGCTAGCCGGGTGATCTCGCAACTTCCCGCCGCAGAACCACCCCGGTCGGGCAGATCAAAACGGCAGCAATTGCACGCGATAGAAGACGCGCGGCCCGGAGATTACAGTAAGAAAGTCGACGTAGGTGCTCTCGTCCCCTTCGGCTTCAAAACCGTCGTCGAGTTCGATCCATCCTCCGGGTTCTCCATTTGGCTTCAGGGAGGTGGAGGCCTCAATCAAGTAGATGCGCCCGGGAATCGAATTGAAAATGAATTCTACTCTTGGGGTTATCACGTCTTCATCGAGGTATTTGATGCTAGTGATCTGAAGATCCCTTTGTGAGCCTTCTGCCACGTTAATCTCAAAAGCGTAGGTTCTACCGAGTCCGGCATGGCTGAAATTGTCGATCGTTTCGCCAACCTCGGTGGGCGTGATAAAACTGTTGGTATGATCAGTTGAACTGAATCCTGTGCCGGAGTTGTCGATGTCCGTCCCGATGATCTCGGAACCCAGGTTGGTCGTGAAGAACCCGGCGTAAATATCTGTCGGAGCTTCAAGGGTGAAGTTTCCCGTCTCTGGCACGGTCTGAATGCCATCGACATCCGGATCGAATGCTGATCCGAGCCACAGGATCGAATAGGATGGCGGCGTTCCAGTGAGGAGCATTGGTGTAACGTCGCCGGTGCCGGAATTACTCATAACGACGTTGAGTTGCCAGTCGGTCACGTTGTAGGTGCCCGCAGCGAGTGTCGTGAAGGTGTGATCAATGTTGAGGCGCTCTTGATCGGCATGGTCGTTTTGTGTCGCTTCCGTGATATCAGCACCTGGACCGATAATGCTACCGCCAATCACCGGAATCCGGGTGGCGAAATTCCAGGTTGTGTTATCGCTAATTCCCACAAAGCTGTTGCCTGCCAAGTCATCGATCGCGGTAGGAGCAATCTGGACAGCGTAGTTTTTGCCAAGTTCGAGGTCGTCCGTCGGGTTGATTGTCATGACGGCACCGGAGATCGAAACTTGGGCATCGCCCACCGGGATCGCAACCTCTGTTCCGTCGGTGAGATTCTTTAAAACGATGTCGCCACTGCCGATCGCGATTCGTTCGTCAAAAGTCGCTTCAAGATCACTTACGAGGAGGACATTTATTCCACTATTAGCGGGATTGAGGGTTTCTATTTCCGGGGCGTCGAAGTCGGGTGCAGCGGTATTGAAGGCCCACGTTACGTCATCTTCGATTCCGGCAAAGTTATCTCCTGTTGCGTCATCGATCGCGGTCGCATCGATCTGGATGGCGTATGCCTTGCCTCCTTCGAGAGGTTCAGTCGGGTTGATGGTTAGGAAAACGCCCTTGATCGTGACTTGGGCGTCGCTAACGGGAATCGCGATTTGAGTCGAATCGGTCAGGTTCTTGATGGTGATGTTGCCGTTACCGGCCACGATCATTTCGTCGAATGTCGCTACCAGGTCACTGCTAATCGCCACTGCGGTTGAGTTGAGGCTAGGTCTTAGAGCGGTGACGACCGGGGGCGTTGGGTTAGAGAGTTCGACCGGTTCCACTTCGATCGAGAAGGCATACGTGCGAGGAAGGTTTGCATGCCCGAACGAGGTGAGTGAGGCGCCAAGGCTGCCTGCCTCGTTAAAATTTAATCCGTTCGCGTGGTCGGTAGTACCAAAGCTTGTATCGGTCAGGATGCTGTTCTGGACCGCATCGGCATTCGTGTTTTGAATCCCCGCTGCGATGGTAGCGCCTCCTTCGGGAACAACGAAAGTGTCGTCTGTTCCACCGAAGGGAACTAGGTTCTGGATTCCTGGTTCAGTGTCGATAGTGGCCCCGAAGGCGAGGACGGTGTGGTTTGCTGGCCCGTTGATGAGGGTTAGGAAAGGGAATACTGGCTGGAGAGCGCCATTTGAAGCATCTTCTCCGGCTTGATAGTCCCAGGTCGTCGCCCGGTAGGTTCCTGCAGCGAGGAATACTGTATCGGTGATGTTGATGTTCTGCCGCATCTGGTTGTTCGTGCCATTGGATTGGGTGTCTTGAACGCCGAATAGGTCCGGCCCAAAGCCGATGGTAACGGCGCTTGCACCTGTGATCAGAGCCAAACTGATGGAGGCGGCTAGTAGATTTCTGGCGCGGGTGTGTATGTTCATATAATTGAGTCTATTTGAATCTCCTTATGTCGTTTTAGTGGGCGAAAAAAAACGCAGGATTGGGGTAAACCGAACCTGCGCTTTGCTGTGAAAATTTAAGATTGGAATCTAGCGGCGGCGGCGCATTCCGCAGAATCCAGCGACCGTGATCAATGAGAGAAGGGAAGTTGATGGCTCGGGCACAGCCACGACTTCGATCGAGAACCCGTAGGTTCGGGTAAGATTGCCGTGGCCAAAGCTGTCCAGTGTCGCTCCGACGCTGCCAGCTTCATCGAAATTCAGGGAATTCGCATGATCTGTAATTCCAAAGGAGGTATCGGTCATGATACTATTCTGGTGGCCGTTGCCACTCGGAGTTTGCATCCCAGCGGCTATGGTTGCGCCGCCTGCTTCGATAGTGAAGGTATTGTTGGCTCCACCGAAGGCAACATCAGAGTTGACACCAGGTTCGGTGTCGATCGTAAGGCCAAATGCCACGACAGTGTGATTTCCGACCCCATTGAAGATTGTGAGGAATGGGAAAACGGGCTGGGTCGCTCCATTTGTCGCATCAGGAGCGGCAAGATAGGACCAAGACACTGCTTGATAGGTTCCCGCGCCGAGGACCACGGTGTCAGTGGTATTGATATTTTGGCGCATCTGGTTGTTACTGCCATTTGACGACGTATCCTGAACTGGATTTTGCAAATCAGTGCCAAATCCAATTGTAGCGGCGTTGGTGTTGGTCAAGAGCCCGAGAGCGGTGAGGGCAAAAAAAGCAGAATTCTTAATAGTCATTATTAAATTATAAGTTAGGCGTTACTTCGATTAGAAAAATCGATTTGTAAGAAAAACACTTTAAATAATATTTGACAATATGAATTTAGAGTATTCCCCCTAATTTCGGGCTCAGAGCCCCGCCAAATGGAGAAATTGGCTCTTTAAAAAAAGATTCCTTTCAGAAAGATTAAAGTCCTTTAAGCGTTGAGTTCGAAGATGAAAGTGGGTTCGATCGTTTTAATCGCCAACTTTTCTGCGGTTTCTTTGGCAGTTGCGGTCGACACGGCAACTCCGAACGCCGAACAACTTGAATTCTTCGAGAATAAAGTGCGGCCGCTTCTCGCCGACAAGTGTTATCGGTGTCACTCGACCAAGGCAGAGGAAAAAGGAAAATTGAAAGCAGGGCTTTTTCTCGATTCACGGGCTGGGCTCCTGAAGGGAGGAGATTCAGGATCTGCTCTCACACCGGGAGACCCCTCGAAAAGTTTTCTCGTCGAAGCGGTTAATTACCGCAACGAAGACATGGAGATGTCGTCGAAACCGGAATCGCTGGCACAGGTGACCGGGTCACGCGATTCTGCACAATCGAGGTCGAAGAGGAGGCGGTGCGCAGGGAAGATCGCCACGCCCGTGTTGGTGAGGTTTCCTTGAGAGGCTCTGGCAGCCGTGTGGTCACCTCAATCTTGACAGCGAGGCCGCTCTCCGTCACGGAAGGGCCCTCTTATTATGAGCAAACTTACCATTCGCGATGTCGATGTCGCCGGTCAGGAAATCCTGATGCGTGCTGACTTTAATGTGCCTAAAAACGATGCTTTTGAGATCACGGATGAGACCCGCATTCAGGCGGCCCTTCCTACGATCAAGGAATTACTCTCCAAGGGTGCGCGGCTCGTTCTTTGCTCGCACATGGGTCGCCCGACTGAGAAGCGGGAAAAAAAGTATTCCCTTGAGCCGGTCGCAGCCCGACTTTGCGAGCTCCTCGAGCAGGACGTTACCTTTGCGGATGATTGTACCGGCGAGGATACCGCCGCACTTCGTGCTAAATTGAAGGATGGTGAAGTTCTCCTACTCGAAAACACGCGTTATTACGCTGAGGAGAAGAAGAATGATCCGGAGTTTGCCAAAGCTCTCGCCGGAAATGCGAAGATTTTTGTCAACGATGCCTTCGGCACCGCGCACCGAGCCCATGCTTCGACCGAAGGGGTAACTCACCACGTTGAAAAGAGTGTCATGGGATTGCTCATCGAGCGTGAGCTTGAATACCTCGAAGGAAAACTTGCGAACGCCGAGCGTCCCTTCGTTGTCATTATGGGTGGAGCGAAGGTCAGCGATAAGATTGAGGTGATCAGCGCTCTCCTTGAAAAAGCGGACACGATTCTGATTGGCGGAGCCATGGCCTACACCTTCCGGAAGGCACAAGGTTATGAAATTGGCATGAGTTTGGTTGAAGATGACAAGCAGGAGCTTGCTCTTGAAATCCTCACGAAGGCCGAGGAGAAAGGTGTGAATTTTCTGCTTCCGGCAGACACTCGCATCACCAAGGACTTCAAAGAAGGCGCCGAGACCTGGAACACCGAGGTTTATGGACAGGGTGGAGCCATTCCCTCCGACAAGGAGGGGATCGATATCGGCGATGTCGCGATCGAGGAATTCAAGGAAGTGCTTTCGACCGCCAAGACCGTTCTTTGGAACGGCCCCATGGGCGTGTTTGAGAAAGACTGTTTTTCCAAGGGGACCAAGGCGATCGCCGAAGCCGTCGTTGCGAGTGGCGCCCTCAGCATCGTGGGTGGAGGGGACTCCGTAACCGCTGCCGTGAAGTTTGGCGTTGCTGACAAGATAAGCTTCATCTCCACGGGAGGTGGAGCCAGCCTTGAGCTGCTGGAAGGAAAGGCCCTCCCTGGAGTGGCGGCTCTTTCCGAAGCTTAAGAGCGTTCACTTTTTCGTAAGAAAACGGGGAAGGTCAAAGTGGCGGGTGATCTTTCATTCGAAGGAATCTAAAAATCCCAAAACTCTCCCTGAAGAACCGAATCACGTATTAGCGGCCCCCTTGGGGTCTGGATTTAATTTTGCAGCTCTTACTGTCGAGGCTGACGAATCAGCTCATGATTATTTGCTGAGAATCGGGGGGGATGCAGGTCAACCAGTGCTTTGCTTGATCTGGGAGGCGTTGTTTTTTGAATCTAATACTTGACTCGGAAATGAACTTTCAGTAACTTCTGAAAGAAGATGAATGAGGAACGTGCCAGATTCGAAAACGCCCGTGAGGAATTCGTGAGCCAGTGGGGGATCATGGGTGCCCAGTGGGGGATCAATCGAACGATGGCGCAAATTCATGCGCTCCTCATGACCGCTTCCAATGTTATGAGCACTGACGAGGTGATGGCGGCTCTCGAGATCAGTCGCGGAAACGCGCACACCAACCTGAAGGATCTCGTGGGTTGGGGCTTGATCCGGATCGTAACCAAAAAAGGGGAGCGAAAGGAATTCTTCGAAGCCGAGAAAGAGGTGTGGGAGATTTTCCGCCGCGTGGCTCGCGAGCGGAAACGTCGTGAGATTGACCCCGCGCTCGAGACCCTCCGCAACTGCAAGGCGGCGACCGAGAATATGGAATCAACTGAGGGCAAAGCCTTCCACGACCAGATGGGACAGCTCGAGGACTTCGTGAGCTTCGCTTCCAAGATGGGCGACCGAGTTGCTTCCATGCAGCACGGGAAAGCGATCAAGCTGGCGATGAAAATCTTTGGCTAAGCGCTGATTCTCCAGGATCCAAAAACACCTTTCAAAACACACGAAACAAACTTTCACTAATTCCTGAAAACACAAAACAAACAGAAACGATGAAATTCCCTATTCACCAAAAAAAGATCGAGGTCTTCTACGACGGACGTTGTGGCATGTGCTGCAGCTTTCACGAGTGGATTAACCGCCAAAAGCGAGCCTTTGAGATCGACTTCATCCCTTATCAAGCAGCCGAGGCCGAAGATGTCTTCCCTGGCATCAACACCCTCGACCCAGCGCGCGAAATGATTGTTCGAACGGATGACGGGGGAATCTTCCGCGGAGCAGAAGCGTGGGTCTGGTGCCTCTACAGCTGCGCCAACTATCGCGGCCTCGCGCATCGACTGGCGAAGCCGATGCTGCTGGGAGTAGCCATTCGCATGTGCCGGCTCCTCGCCGCGAATCGCCACGGCCTCAGCAAGGTCTTCTTCCGCCGGAAGGATCGAGAAGTGAGAGAAACCCTTCACAACATGGCGCCGCCGGATTGCGACGGTGACTACTGCGCTGCCGACAAAGACGAATGGCGCGCCGAGCTAATGCACTAATCTCCAACCAAAATAATACCATGAACGAAACTGCAACTACCTACGCCCTCTATCTTCTCATTGCCATTCCCGTCACGATCTGGGTGGCGCGGACTCTGCACAGAAACGGGAGGGTCTTCCTTGTCGAATGCTTTGACGGTGACACCGACATGGCCGATAGCGTGAACCACCTTTTGGTGGTGGGTTTTTACCTCATCAATATTGGTTTCGTAACCCTCTATCTGAAGCTCGACACGATTGTTCTGGGAACCACCGGGATTTTTGAAGCCCTGAGCGGGAAGCTGGGCGTGGTGCTTCTGGTTCTGGGAGCGATGCACTTTTTTAACCTCTTCCTCTTTAGTCGGGTGCGCAGCAAAGGAACGAGAACGATTCCACCACCCCTGAATATGTAGAAATAGAAAAATGATGACTTGGATCAAAAGACTGCTCCGAAAAAGAGAACACAAAATGCGCCCGCGTCGTTTGACACGAATGTTTGAAATGTAGAGACGGTTATGAAAAGAGAGGCGATTTTTTCGCCAAGTGAAGGATGGGCAACGGATCGTTGCCGCGTGTCCTGCTCTGGCCAGTGGCGCTCTATCTTGTGTTTGGCCTCCATGCGAGTGGCGGCGATCAGAGTTCATTAGACTACGCTGCTCTTGGGGAATTTATGATGCGAACGGAGACGGAACTCGTCCTGAAGAGTCGCTGGGTCCTGCCAAGACGATTGCAGGAGGAAGGCTATGATTTTCAGCGATCAACGTTTGACGAGGCTTTGGATGAACTCGTAAAACGAGGAGAGTAAGGTTAATAAGGTCAATTTTATCCGGAACGATCTGTCTTGCGCATTCCGCGTAGCTGGGTTACGCCGCCCCCGACATGAGGAAGCCCATCATTGCCGCCAACTGGAAGCTCAACAAAGGACCGTCTGACACGGAGGACTTTATCAAGAGCTTCGAGAACAAACTCGCTGATCTCCCCAAGGGAGTGGACATCGTGGTCGCGCCGCCTTTTGTCTCTCTTCCAAAGGCCACCGAATTACTTGCTCATTCGAAGGTTCGCGTGTCGGCCCAGAACATGAGCGAGAAAGACAACGGGGCATACACCGGCGAGGTGAGCGCCTTCATGCTGAAAGAAATTTTCGTCAACTACGTGATCCTCGGACACTCGGAACGTCGCTCGATTTATGGTGAGTCTGATGAGGTGATCAACGCCAAGATTTTGAAAGCTCACGAAGTGGAGCTGAAGCCGATCTTCTGCATCGGTGAGACTTTGAAAGAGCGTGAAGACGGGAAGCTGGAGGATGTCCTCCGCACCCAGATCACTGACGGCCTTAAAGACGTTTCTGAAAAGCAGATGCTCGATACAGTGGTCGCTTATGAGCCTGTGTGGGCCATCGGCACAGGTGTCACCGCTTCTCCCAAGCAGGCGCAGGACGCCCATGAATTTGTCCGTTCCGTGCTTACCGATCTCTATGGAATCTCTGTTTCAGAGAAAATCCGCATTCAATACGGAGGTTCGGTTAAGGCTGACAATGCCGCCGAACTTCTGGGTCAGAAGGATATCGATGGAGCTCTTGTCGGAGGAGCAAGTCTCGAAGCATCAAGTTTCGCCGAGCTGATCAGGAATGGTGTGGTAGAATAATCGGATCATGGAGCGAGCGGTTTTTGGAACCCGGACCGGCGAAGTGCTTGTCGGATACGGGCCCTTCATCGCACATGCGGAGCCACCTCATGCCGGGGTGGCTTTTTACAAGAATGACTTCTCGCTGAGCGAAGAGAGGCCGTGGCTGGTTCCAGATCGGATCGAGGTGCTGGAAAAGCCCCCCGTTTCCGGTCCGATCGATATTCAATGGGGGGAGCCGGATCCGGCGGGATTTGCCGAAGTGTTCCGCGAAGTGTCGGGAGCGATTGGACGGGGAATCATTGAAAAATCTGTTCCGGTCGTGACGGTGAAAGGAAAAGGGGTGTGCCCTCCTGACAGCCTTCTGGCGTCTCTGCTAAACCTTCCGAAGGCCCTCCGGCCTTATGGTTGGATTGGAGAAGAGGAGGGTTTTTTGGGAGCCACTCCCGAGGTGCTCTTTCGTTACTTTGATGGCCGAATCTACACGATGGCCCTGGCGGGAACGGCCCGGAACGATGAACGAATGCTCTTTGCGATCGATGAAAAGGAGATCCGGGAACACGAATTTGTGGCACAAACGTTGATCGCCAAGCTTTCTGATCTCGGAATGGTGATTCGTCATGAAAGAGAAATTTTAGACCTCGACCGATTGATTCACTTTCAAACCCTGATCAAAGTCGAACTCTACAAGTATGAGGAAACCAAAACTTTGATTGAACGTCTTCACCCGACACCTGCCCTGGGACCTCTTCCTCGAACGGAGGAAACCATGGGTTTGCTCACTGATTGGCGGGAGCGACTTGGTTGTCCGGTGGAGTTTGGAGCGCCTTTTGGTCTGCTGCGTGATGGTGATTTTGAGGCGCTCGTGGGGATTCGAATGGTGGCTTGGGAGGGGGATGCATTTTCGCTGCCGAGCGGTTGCGGAGTGATTAAGGAGAGCCGGTTGGTGAACGAGTGGCGCGAGCTGGGGCTGAAGCGTGGAGCAGTGCGTGATCTCTTTTTTTCGTCGAAATGAAGATTCCCGAATTGCAACAATTAGCCGAACGGTTGGAAGAACCGGCTCACCTTGTGGTGTGGGAAGCCTCGGGGAGGATCGAGGTTGTGGCTCTTGGCGGAGAGACTTTCGAGGACGCCTTTCCGTTACCTTTGACAGTTCAATCGGCCGGGGCGGAGGCCGGAATGATTCTCGATACGACGACTGCTGCCCGGCTTGAGTTGAGCCAATTGCCTGATGACTTTTGGGATTCTCTCTTGGAGGTCAACTATGGCGAGTATCTTCGCGTTTCGATGTTGGGTCGGGCGGGTAAAAAATACCTGCACGCCTATCGCGCGGTTCGCGAGGGAGCGAGTCTCGATCAAAAGGAGCTTGAAGAATTGGCTCTCTCAGAGTTTGAGCTTCTGCAAATTGCCCGGTGGATGCGTGAGCAGGCTCTTTTTGGTCATCAAAGTGGAGAGGTCATCATGGATGTTTTTACCCGTCTACGTGTATGAAATCGACAGTCAGCCATCTTGAGATGATCTCTCGGGAGGTGTTTCTGCCTGCGGAGATTCCCACAGGTTTTCAACTAAAACGTGTTGACGATCCGGGGATCAATGAACGGTATTACCGTGCCGTGGGAGAGGCCTGTGAATGGACTGATCGTTTGGAATGGTTGGCAGGGGATTGGTCAAGCTGGGCCCAACGAGGCGCCCTGGAAACATGGTTGGCCTTTTTTGATGACGCAGAGGTGGGTTATGTCGAACTTGAGAAACAAAAGGAAGGAAACGTGGAGATTGTCTATTTTGGCCTCTTGCCACAAATGATTGGGCGGGGGCTGGGTGGTGCAATGCTCACCGAGGCTGTTTTGAGGGCTTGGGAAATCGAAGGGACTCAGCGAATTTGGTTGCATACCTGCACCGAAGATCATCCGCATGCGATATTGAACTACGAAAAACGAGGGTTTCGCTTGTTTCAGACTAAAGGGAACCTCCGGTAACTTCATTTCTAAAAATGAAGCGAGATTCCCCCATCTCAGCGTTGTCCACGAACCTTATGCATCCATTAAAATGGATGCTTGTCCGCCTTGAGTTGAGAAAATCGGATCCCATTTCATATCGAAAGCAGGTTGCCGGAGGCCCCCTAAAGTCGAGCCGTAAGCTTTTGGAGGGATTTCGGCAAAAAAAATGACGGAGCCAACCAAGGCTCTGTCACTTTAGGGAAGGATGGAAAAGAGGTCTACTCGGCTTCCATCTCTTTCAGGAGGGCATCGACGGCTTCGTCCATGGCTTTTCCACGGGCATTCTTGTATCGAATGACTCCTTTGGCATCGAGGATGTAGATGGTGGGCCAACCGCGAACGGCCCATTCCGTTGCAATGGGGCCTCCGGTTTTACCTCCATCCCAGAAGGAGGGCCAGGTGATGTTGTTTTCTTTAATGGCCTTCTTGTATCTCACGGCGGGGTCGCTGTTGACTCCGAGAATAGTGAAGGGTTTGTCTTTCATCCGCGCAACGAGCGACCGCTCGTGGGGATACATGGCACGGCAGGGGCCTCACCAATCGCCCCAAAAATCGAGGACGACGATCTTGCCCTTGTAGTCGGAGAGCTTCATTTCCTTGCCATCGACGCCCTTGCCGAGGATCTCGGGTGCGGGGTTTCCAATCGCGAGTTTTTCGGTGGCTTCCTTTTCAACTTTAAGGGCCTGGGCAACGTTGCGGCCTCCTACCGTAAGGTCGGGATAATCGCCGATGATTTTTTTGATCAAGCTCTCATGCTCTTTTGCCTTCGACTTGTCCCGTTTCATGCCCGTTGCGAGGGCGTAGAGGGCGGAGCCACGAACTTGCCGCGACTTACTTTTTTCGCTGGTAGTGGTGAGGAAAGCGATTGCTTCGGGGGTTTGCAAGTAGGCGAAACTCATCACGACGTCGCAGAGCTTTTCACTGTCGAGATGGTTCTTTTGAAGGTTGACGAAGTCTTCGGCGTCAAGGCCACTGCCACGGGTGTTGCGTGCGATCCAAGTGATGGCGTCGAGAATGACGGGGTTCTTTGGATTTGCGTCGACAATGGTGTTGAGTGACTCGAGCGTTTTGTCGGTCTTGGGATACTCGGCTTGATAAAACTCACTCTGTTTTTCGCGGGGAAGGGCGCGGACCTTTTCCATGAAGGCGGTCATCGCCTCCTGATGGGTAGCGATGATGCTCTTGATTGCTTCTTCGGGGCTGGCTTTTGTCTCTGTTTGCGCCGAAGCTATGGTGACGGCGGCGGTGAGGGTCAAAAGCATTAAGAGTGCTTTCATGAGGCAAGGATAGAAGGAATGGCGTGGGTGTCGATGAGGGAGTGCAGCGTGGCCTTTACATCTCCGGGCATAAAGTCACGGTCCGGAGATGGCCCTATTGGATCCGAAACGAGTGAGCGATGGGTCGTCGAGCGCGGCGGTGCTCGATGTGTTTTTGGAATGGTTGATCGAGAGTGGGATTGAGCCCTATGATCATCAGGAGGAAGCGATTCTGGAATTGTTTGAAGGGAAAAACGTCATTCTAAATACCCCAACCGGATCGGGGAAATCGTTGGTAGCAATGGCGCTGCACTTCCGGGCAATCTGTCAGGGGCGGAGGTCCTACTACACGGTGCCGATCAAAGCGTTGGCGAACGAAAAATTTCTCTCGCTGTGTGAAACTTTCGGGCCGGAAAACGTGGGGATGATCACGGGCGATGCGACGGTGAATGCGGGAGCTCCGGTCATTTGTTGCACGGCTGAGATTCTTTCGAATCTGGCGCTGCGCGAGGGATCGAAAGCGCAGGTGGACGAGGTCATCATGGATGAATTCCACTACTACTCGGATCACGAGAGGGGAGTGGCGTGGCAGGTTCCTTTGCTGACTTTGCCGCAGGCGCGGTTTTTGCTGATGTCAGCGACGCTGGGCGAGACGGAGTTTTTTCAGCGGGAAATCACAAAGCTGACTGGCACAGAAACGGTTTTGGTGAGGTCGGAGGATCGACCGGTGCCGCTGGAATTTTCTTACAGCACGACTTCGCTGGAGGATCAGGTGGAGGAACTGGTGGAGGCGGGGAAGGCTCCCATCTATCTCGTTCACTTTACCCAGCTATCCTGTGCACGGACGGCGCAGAATTTGATGAGCCGGAACTTCTGTTCGAAAGAAGAGAAGGCGGGGATTGCGGAGGTTCTGAAGGACGCGGATTTTAAGAGTCCTTATGGTAAGGAGGTGAAGAAGCTTCTGCGTCATGGACTGGGAATTCACCATGCAGGGCTTTTGCCGAAGTATCGGGTTTTGGTTGAGAAGTTGGCTCAGAAGGGGCTGATGAAGGTGATTTGCGGGACGGATACCTTGGGAGTTGGAGTGAATGTGCCGATTCGGACAGTGCTCTTTACTCAGCTTTATAAATATGGCGGTCAAAGTACGAAGATTCTCGCAGTTCGGGATTTTCGACAGATCTGTGGTCGGGCGGGACGGCGGGGGTTTGACGATATCGGCTTTGTGGTGGCGCAGGCGCCTGAGTATGTCATCGATAATTTAAAATCTGACGCGAAGGCGGCGGCGAAGGGGAAGAAGAGCAAAGGACAGAAGAAGAAACCGCCAGAGAAGGGCTTTGTAAACTGGGACGAGAAGACTTATGCGAAGCTGCAGACTGCTCCGCCGGAGAAATTGGTTTCAAGCTTTAATGTGCGTCATGGCACTTTGCTGAATGTGCTTTCGCGTGAGCATGAGGATGGATGCGCGGAGCTGCGACGTATTATTGAGGCGAGCCATGAGACAGCGGTGCGGAAGAAAGCGCTGCGAACGCAGGCTTTTGCGCTTTTCCGGGGATTGGTTGAGGGGAATGTCCTGACGATTATTCCTAAAGCGGAGCGCACTGGTCCGGCGAAGGTGAGGCTGAATGTCGAGCTACAGGATGATTTCACGATGAACCAGGCGCTGGGGCTTTATTTGATCGAAACGATTCCTAAGCTGGATCGGGAGGCGCCTGATTATGTCGTGAACATGCTCTCGCTGATTGAGGCGATTTTGGAAGATCCGACGGCGGTGATTCGGAAGCAGGTCGATAAGATCAAGACCGCGATGGTGGGGCAGATGAAGGAAGATGGGGTGGAATATGATGATCGCATGGAGGCCCTGGAACAAGTGGAGCATCCCAAGCCGGGGAAGGAATTTATTTATCAGACTTACAACGAATTTGTCCTCGATAATCCTTGGGCGAAGGAGGCGGGGGTAAGGCCTAAGTCGATCGTGCGGGAGATGTTTGAGGATTGGTCATCGTTTGAGGACTATGTGAAGAATTACGGACTGGAGCGGAGTGAGGCGGTTCTGCTCAGGCATCTTTCGGAGGTTTATAAGGTGCTCGTGCAAACGGTGCCGCCGGCTTTGAAGACCCCCGAGGTAGAGGAGGCCGAGTCCTTTTTGGAGGGGATGGTACGTGAAGTTGATTCGAGTCTGATTGATGAGTGGGAGAAGCTGCGGAATTCGGACGGGGAAGTGGAGGAGGCGGAGAAAGCCCCTGTGAAAGAGGTGCCGTTTACGCGGCGGAAGGCGGAGTTTCTTCGGGCTACGAAACGGGCTGCCTTTGACTTTGTGAAGGAGATTTCGCGAGAGAATTATGAGAGAGCGGCGGAGGTGGTGGGAGGAAAGGGGCTGGAGATTCGAGAGATGATGGCGGGTTACTTTGAAGAGCACGGGATCATCCGCATGGATCCTGAGGCGCGGAGTGCGAAATATCTCCGAATTGAAGGGAGTCGCTATGAGCAGATCTTGATCGATGAGGAAGGCCGCAACGATTGGAGCGCAGTTTTTGAGGTTGATCGAACGAAGTCCGATGAAGAGAAGAGGGTTGTTCTCAGTCTCGCTGGGATTGGGCCGTTTTAGGGCGAATCCTTGAGAGATCCTTTCCATTTTGGATAGTCCTTTTCGAGGATGGAGCGGGGGTTGCCGACATACCAGGCGTAGCCGTTACGGCGTTCGGCTTCGATCTCATCGAAAGAGAATTTGATGATGCCATCGCGGCCGGAGAAGATGGGGCGGGCTGTTTTGAGATCGTAGAAACGGGCCCAGAGAACTGGGGCATCCTTCTTACGCGTGACGATCTGATTGCCATCTTTTCTTTCGATGACGATCCCTTCGATCTTGTGTTGATCCAGCCAGGTAACGGCGCCTTCAATGGCAGCCCTGACTTCCGGTGAAGGGTCTTTGATTTGCATGAGATACTTTACGATGCCTGCGCTTTCACCTCCGCTAAAGGACGGGTGTTCGTAGGAGCGGGCTTTGGCGGGGAGGAGGGTTTTACGGTCGTGCTGGGCGCACCAGACGGTGGGTTTTGCATCGATACGAATTTGTGATTTGAGAAGGCAGTCGAGGCCTTTGGTGAGGGCCTCTTTGATTTGCTCTTTTTCTACAGAAGTGAGGAAGCTTGGGCCTTTTTGAAGGAGGTCACGGAGAAATGCCATGACGCCGATCATGGCGCCATCATTGTAGGTGATGTGGCGCCCGTAGCCGGAATCGTGGCGGCGTTGGGGCCAGCCGCCATTTGGATATTGGCTTTTGAGAAGAAAGGAGAGTCCCTGGTGGAGGGAGGCTTCGATGGTTGGGTCTGCTTTTTGTTTCCAGACACGAGTTAGAAACCTTAGCGGGGTGTGTGTGGCTCCGTTGTCGATCGTGGTATCCTCGAGTTCGTCGCGTTTCTTGCGGAGTTTCTTGCGATCACTTTTTGAGAGATCGTCTGACATGTCCTGATTTTTGGGCCACCCACCATTCTCTCTTTGATAGAGCATGACTTTTCCTGCGATGTCACTTGCCTCCTTGGACCCATACCAAACGGTCTTTTTCTTTAAGATGTTTCTCCATGAGACATCGGCGCAGAGTAAGGAGCAGGTGGACAAAAATAAGATCAAGATCTTCATTCCAAACAGTTACGCAGAGGACTCTTCGTTTTTTCCATGTAAGGATGGGTCAGGAAGAAGTGCCTTTCTCCTTTCGGGTGTCTTTTGGGCAGGCGCAGCCTCCACCGCATGATTTCTTTCCGCGTCGTAATTTGACGAAAAAAATGATCGTGGTTAGGACGACGATAGCCAGAGCTGCTGGAGTTTGCCAATCCATCACGAGTATCCGAGGAGTTTGCCGCCTTGGTAGACAAGGAGAGCGGCGAGGTAAGCGAAGAGGGTCATGCCGGTGAGTTGGCCGAGGGCCCATTTCCAAGAGCCGGTTTCACGTCGCACGACAACCGTGGTGGGAAGGCATTGCAGGGCATAGATGAAAAAGACGATGATGGAGAGTCCAACCAATGGGGTGTATAGCGGAGCGCCATTGTCCCGGGTAGAGGCAACGAGTTGGTCGCGGAGAGCTTCGCCGTCTTCCTCGTCAGTGGCATAGGAAATGGCGAGGGAGGAGCGGAAGACTTCACGCGCTGCGAATGAAGCCATCATGGCGGTGCCCATGCGATCGTCCCAACCGAGTGGAGCGACGACGGGTTCCATTGCCTGGCCGATGCGGCCGTTGAAGGATTGCTCCTGTTGAACGGTGGGGTCTTCGGACTCGCTTTTTGGATAGGTGTTGAGGAACCAGAGGATGATGCTCAGTCCTAGGATGACGGTTCCCGCTTTTTTAATGAAGGCAAAGGCGCGTTCCCAGACTTGGCGGAAGACGTGACCCCACTGCGGCTTTTGATAGGGCGGAAGCTCGAGGAGGAACTGCGGGGCTTCCGTCTGTCCAAGGCGGGGTTTGAGAATTTTGGCGGCGATGAGAGCGGTCAGCGTGCCGAGGGCGTAGATGCCGAAGAGGGCGAGGCCTTGGTTGAAGGCTCCGGCGAAGATGAGGGGAATGATTAAAACGTAGACGGGAAGGCGGGCGGTGCAGGAGGTCCAAGGGAGGATGAGGATGGTGGCGAGGCGTTCCTTGGCATTGGGGATGGTGCGGGTGGCCATGATGCCGGGGATGGCACAGGCGTAGCCGGAGAGGAGGGGGAGGAAGGATTTTCCGCTGAGGCCGACCTTGTTCATGATGCCGTCCATGAGGTAGGCGGCGCGGGCCATGTAGCCGGAGCTCTCGAGCAAGCTGATGAAGAAAAAGAGGAGGACGATTTGGGGGAGGAAGACGAGGACGCCGCCGACTCCGGCGATCACGCCATCGACGATGAGGCTTTGGAAATCTCCTTCGCCGATTGCGCCGCTGACGGTGCCGCTGAGCCATTCGAAGGCACCTTCCACCCAGCCCATGGGAATTTCTGCGAATCTGAAGATGGACCAGAAGACCGCGAGCATGAGAGATGCGAAAATCGCCCAGCCTCTGAAAGGGTGGAGCGCGTGGGCGTCGATGCGGTCGGTGAGTTCGAGGGCGGCTTCGTCGGGGCGCTGCAGACCAGCTTCAATAGCGCGGTGGATGTATTCGAAGCGGATCTTTTGAATGAGCTTCTCGGTCTCCGATCCTGTCTTGGCGACGTTCATGAGGCCGTCGGCGACGGGATGACACGCGCCAGCTTCCTCGGAAGCCCGGGTGGATTTTCCGATGGCTTCTTCGAGTTCTGCGGGCCCTTTCCAGAGGCGCCCCGGAGGACGGGGGAAGGGATGGCGGAGAGCGTGCTTGAGTTGGGTAATGCCGCGACCCGTGGCCGAGCAGATGGGGACGAAGGGAACTCCGAAGTCCTCACTCAAAGCGGTGGGGTCAATGCGGAGTCCCTGCCCTTCGGCGCTGTCCATTTTGTTTAAGGCCGCGACGACAGGATGCCCGAGGTCAATAATTTGCAGGAGAAGGTAGAGCTGACGTTCGAGGTGACAGGCATCGAGAACGCAGAGGACGAGATCCGGGGGGGCTTCTCCTTCCTGCTCCCCAACGAGAACATCGCGGGTGATTTTTTCATCGGGTGAATTTGGCTGCAGGGAGTAGGCCCCCGGGAGGTCAATGAGCTCGAACTGGTGACCGTGTGGGGTCAAAAAAGTGCCGGATTTCCGGGAAACGGTAGCACCGGTATAGTTCCCGACCTTTTGGTTTTGTCCGGTGAGCGAGTTAAAAAGGGTGGTTTTTCCGGCGTTGGGATTTCCAACCAGAGCAATTCTCGCCTGAATGGATGACTCGCTCATTTCGGTGGGGCAGGGTGCTGGTTAGGCAGGCACAACCCGGATTTGATTGGCAAGATCTTTGCTCAGGGCGAGCTTGGTTCCGCAAACGGTGCAGAGCATGTTGCGACCGTTGGTGAGCTTTTTGACGCGCATTTGCTCGCAAAAGCCGATGTCACGGAGCTGGCGGCAGGCCGGGCCTTCAACCTCGCGGATCTGGAATTCACAACCGATCGCGGCCTGACTAAGGGTCAGGGCGGAGTCACGTTCGAGGTCGGAGGCGAGAATTGGCATCTGTCTGGGATTAAGAAAGCTTATTGAGACTGTTTCGCAATAGAAAACGTGTTTTCGGTAGGATTTCTTTCAGAACAGGCAAAGAGTCATGGTTAAAAAGAAGATGCTGATCTAGGAGGAAAGATGGGAATCTAGAACCCCCTGGACGAGTTCTAGGGCCTTGATGACCTCTCCCGAAGTGACGGTGAGAGGTGGAAGGAGGCGGACGGTTTCGGGGCCGGCGGGGGGGACGAGGAGGCCTTTTCCGAGGAGTTCCGAGCAGAGGTGGATGGAGGGGACTTGGCCTCCAGGGATGTCTAGGGCAGCGGGGTTGATTCCGATGCCAAGGAGGAGGCCGTGGCCGCGGACTTCGGTGATGGCGGGATGATTCCAGCTGGCGATTGTTTCGCGGATTTGGATTTCGCGAGCTTTGACATTTTCCGGGAGGGCTTCGGAGATGATGGTTTCGATGACGGCTTTGGAAGCGGCGCAGGCGAGGGCATTGCCGCCATAGGTTGAGCCGTGACTTCCGGGACCAAGGAGGGAGGCGTGCTTTTCGGAGACCCAAAAGGCGCCGATGGGAAAGCCGCCGCCCATGCCTTTGGCCCACGAGATGGCATCGGGAGCGAGGCCGGGGGCGATGGTTTCGTAGCCGTTGAGGTCGCCGGTCCTGCCAAAGCCGCATTGGACTTCGTCGAGGAGGAGGAGGAGGTCTTTTTGCTTGGCCAATGAGGAGAGCCCTTCGAGGAATTCCCTGGTCATGGGATGGACCCCACCTTCGCCCTGGATGGGTTCGAGGAGGAAGGCGACCGTTTTGTCGGTGAGGGCGGCTTTGACGGCATCAAGGTCGTTTGGCTCGACATAGCGGAAGCCGGGGAGAAGGGGATCGAAACCTTCGTGAATCTTGGGCTGCGCGGTGGCGGACATGGACCCGATGGTGCGGCCGTGGAAGGATTTTTTGAAGGTGATCACTTCGTAGCGTCCGCTTTTGAGGCCGAATCTCCGTGCCAGTTTAATAAGTCCGTCGTTGGCTTCCGCACCCGAGTTGGAGAAGAAGATTTTGCCCGGCTGTTGTACTACTTTCTCGACGATGAGTTCGGCGAGATCGGCTTGGGGCTCAATGTAGTAGAGGTTGGAGCAGTGCATTAAAATACCCGCTTGTTCCGAGATGGCATTGGTCAGGGCCGGATGACAATGACCCAGCGAGCAGGTTGCGATGCCCGAACAAAAATCAAGGTATTCGCGACCACGCTCGTCCCAGACCCGGGTGCCCTCGCCGCGAACGACGGTCAGGGGAAATCTTCCGTAGGTTTGAAGAACGTATTGCTGTGTTTTTTCGGTGGTGGTCATGAGCTTGTTGGTTGAGTTGCTAGCTTTTTCGAGACGGCTTTGGAAGCACGACGATTGATCATCATCGTGGCAATGAGAGTGAGAGCGGTACCGAGAAGCTCGATGAGACCAAAGGTTTCGTCGAAAAGGAACGAAGCCCCGGTTCCGGTGGTGATGGGGAGGAGCAGTTGAAGTGAGGCCCTTTTCGAAACCTCCAGATGACGATAGGCAAACGTCATCGTGAGTGGTCCAGCGGCAATGACGAATCCTGCCAGAAAATCGCTGCGGTGCCGGGCGCTTCTAGTTGGGTGTCCCAAATACGAATCACTTCACCTGCGCCAAGCCAAGCCAAAGGGCTGCTCGTCGGAGGAAGTTTTTTCGAATAGTTTGATTCATTTTCCGTCCAATTGCCTGCCTTGGAGCCTTTGTCAATGCAGGAAGACGATTTCGGCTAGGGCGATTCGTGCATTTCGCAGTTCAAAAACCCATTCACAGCCTCTAGCGTCCGCCAACAACGTGTCCGATCCATTGAAAGTCATCATCGCCTGTGGAGGAACAGGAGGCCATCTCTTCCCCGGCATCGCCGTGGCGCAGGAACTCGAATCCAGAGGTCATCGGGTCCTCCTTCTCATTTCAGAGAAAAAGGTCGATGCCCAGGCTTCGGAGAAATACTCCGGGCTTCGGTTTGAAACGGTGAAAGCCATCGCGAAGCCACCGACCTTTTCGCTCAAGATGATTTCTTTCCTTTGGAACCTGCGAAAGACGATCAAGCACTGTGGGGAAATCATTGCCCGCGAGAATGCGCACGTCATTCTTGGAATGGGGGGCTTTATCTCCTTTCCGCCTGTGGTTGCCGGTTCGAGAAAGGGACTGCGCACTTATGTGCACGATTCCAATGCCATTCCCGGTCGTTCGAACCGGATGACCGCGAAACGCTGCGCTGCGGTCTTGGTTGGACTTGATGAGGCCGCTTCCCATTTTTCCGGTTCCAAAGTCATCCGCACCGGCACTCCGGTTCGTGATGAATTGCAGAATCTCCCTTCACGTGAAGATGCCTGCCAGACCTTCGGCCTTGACCCCTCGAAGAAGACGCTCCTCGTCATGGGAGGTTCGCAAGGCGCCCAGCAACTCAATGAGGTAGTTGCCGGAGGAACAGAAGATACCGACTGGCAGGTTTTGCATCTCGCCGGGCAAGCCGACTTTGACCGACTCTCGACCCAAGTTGGGGACCGGCAAGGCTACAAAGTGCTCGCTTTTTGCAGCGAAATGGCTGCTGCCTATGCGGCCTCCGATTTCTGTGTTGCCCGCTCCGGAGCTTCCTCATTGACCGAACTCAGTCACGCCGGATTGCCGGCGCTTCTTGTTCCTTATCCTCATGCCGCTGACGATCATCAAACGGCCAACGCTCAAGTTTACGAGAAGGCCGGGGCGGCTGTCTTGAAACAACAAAAGGAGTTGAATTCAGATGCCCTCCACGCGATGCTCGCCGAACTCACCAAGGAAGGCATTGCTGGGATGTCAGCGGCTATGAAGGCTCTCGCTGAGCCCAAGGCGGCGGCGCAAATCGCTAGTGTAATCGAAGGATGACTATCACCGAATTCAGCAAAAATCTTCTCAACCCGGATCAGCCCCTTCGGGTTCACCTGATCGGTGTCGCAGGTTCAGGAATGAGTGGCTTGGCCCGCCTCCTCATTCAGATGGGCCACCGCGTCAGTGGTTCGGACCGAGTGACCTCCGGAGAAACCGAACGATTGCGTGATCTCGGGCTCGATTTTTCCTCACCCCACTCTGCCAAGGTGGTGAATGATGCTGATGCTGTGATCTATTCATCCGCGATTCGCGAATCGAATCCCGCTCTAAGCGCCGCCTTGAAAGAAGAGATCTCCACCTTCAGGCGAGCGGAATGTCTTGCCGCGATCCTTCAGACCAAGGCTGGCGTGATTGTGTCCGGGACCCACGGAAAGACCACGACCTCATCCATGGTCGCGCACATTTTACGGCAAGGTGAGAGCGAGCCGTGTCACTACGTGGGAGCCGAGATTCCCGTTCTCGGTTCCAATGCCGAGTGGAATGAAGATGGCGAATATTTCGTTGCAGAAGGTGATGAATCCGATGGGACTCTCGCCCTTTATTGCCCCAAGCACACCATCGTGCTCAATGTTGAAGAGGAACACCTCGATTACTACACGCGTGGAATTGAACAGATTCGCGAGGTCTTCAACACGCTCCTCGACCAGACATCAGGTTCAATTGTCTATTGCCGCGAATGTGCTGAAGCGACGGGTCTCTGTTCTGTTCGGGATCACTCGATTTCCTATGGTTGGGAGGATGCCGATTGGACGGCCACAGATCTTTCCGAGCAAATCGGAACGGTCAGCTTTACGGTAAATCATAAAGGGGAAGAACTGGGCCGCGTGCAGCTGGGCATTCCTGGTCGGCACAATGTGCTCAATGCTCTCGGAGCTATTGCCACTGCCACATGTTGCGGGATCAACTTTTCACTCATGAACCGGGCCCTCGGGTCGTTCGCCGGAGCCAAGCGCCGTTTCGAAACCAAACATCTCAGCAAGCGATACCGGATTGTGGATGACTATGGTCACCACCCGACCGAAGTGGCGGCAACGCTTCAAACTGCCCGGAGTTACGGAACAAATCGCGTTGTCGTTCTCTTCCAACCTCACCGCTATAGTCGAACCCAGAAGCTCGCCGACGAATTTGGGAAAGCCCTGCAAGCTGCTGATTGCGTCTTCGTGACCGATGTTTATGCTGCCAGCGAAGATCCGATTCCTGGGGTTAGCGGGCAAACGATTATCGATGCCATTCAGGCCAACGGAGATACCAAGGCCGTTTTTGTTCCCGACCTCGCAACCGCGCATCATGCCGTGGGAAACAGTCTCGAAGAAGGGGACCTTTTTCTGACCCTTGGCGCGGGCAATGTCCATGAAGCGGGAAACAAGATCATCCGAGATCTGAAGGTCGCGGAAGAGATACAAACCGAGACCGGAGTCACTTCAATCAAACTCTACGAACCCATGGCCCGCCACTCCACACTGCGGATCGGTGGTCCTGCTCAGTTTTGGATTGAGCCTTCCGAGTTTGCTCAGTTTGCTGAGACTGTCTCCTTCTGCAAAGCGCGCGGTGTCCCGGTTCGGATCGCCGGTCGCGGTTCCAATCTACTCATTCGTGATGGCGGAATTCGTGGTGCGGTGATTCACCCGACCGGAGGAGCCTTTACTGCAATTTCGGTGGCAGGGGACACCATCACGGCAGGAGTCGGTGTCCGGTTCAAGAAGGTCGCCAGTGTGGCGAGAGAAAACAACATTGGCGGCTTCGAGTGGATGGAGGGCATTCCAGGCAATGTCGGTGGAGGACTGCGCATGAACGCGGGTGCGATGGGAGTGGAAACCTTCGATCAGGTCGTGAGTGTGACTTTCCTTGATGAAGACGGAGAGATCCGGATCCGTGACAAAAGAGCGATTAAGAGTTTCTATCGCAATGTTCCCGAACTGCACCGCAACTACGCCTTGCAAGCGACCTTTGTTGGGACTCCTTCAAATCTGGATGCAATTCAGGACAAGCTTGATGAGTCTCGTCACCATCGCAATACCACCCAACCCAAGGCTGCCAGTGCGGGGTGCACTTTCAAAAACCCCGAAGTTTGTGGCGCTGGTCAGCTGATTGATGAAATGGGCCTCAAGGAGACCGGGGTCGGAAAGGCCGAGGTTTCTCTCGAGCATGGAAACTTTATTGTGAATCGCGGCCAAGCAAAAGCGGCGGATGTTCTCGCTCTTATTGAGAAAATCAAAGCCAGGGCCCGTGAGGAACGAGGCGTCGAGCTCGAAACTGAGGTCCAGATTCTCGGAGAAGACGAGGTCGTGTTTTAACTGCGAGTCAAGGTCTTCTACCTTACGAGGAAGCGATACCTCCAGAGTCTCTCGAGACTTTTGGTCGTCACTCGTTCTAGGAATTCAGTAAAGTAAGAGGAATCCTCAACCTTATCTTTCGTCCCATCGCGTTGGCGGAGTTGGTTATCGCGAAAGTGATTTGAATTCTTTTGTGCGGAGTGCGCTGAGAAGAGGGCGGGTTTTAGGAGATTGTCGTTGGTTGATTCCGAGATCATGATCTTCGACATGTTTTGGAAGATCGTTTCGAGTTTTGCGTTCGTGCCGGTGCTTGCTTTTGGAAAGCCTAGCATCGTTGTCCTTTACTCCGATGATGCCGGTTATGCTGACTTTGGGTTCCAGCCGAATTGTGCGGCGGACATGAAGAAGCTGACGCCGCATATTGATCGGATCGCGAAAGAGGGAGCACGTTTTTCGAATGCCTATATGGCGGGCGCGGTGTGTTCACCATCACGTGCCGGCCTGATGACGGGGCGCTATCAGCAGCGGTTTGGCTACGACAACAATCTTCCTCCGGGTTTTAAGAGCGGGCTCGAATTGAAAGAGAGCTTTGGCGTAAAGCGATTGAAGAAGCTGGGATACACAACTGGGCTCATCGGGAAATGGCATCTGGGTTATCCCGCGGAGTATCATCCCAACAAGCGGGGTTTCGATTGGTTCTACGGTTTGTTGCAGGGATCGCGTCCCTACTTTAAACTTGAGAAGCCGAGTGAGCATCGGGTCATTCAGGAGAATGGCACAGTGACCGAAGAGACTGGCTATGTGACTGATCGGTTTGGCGATGCGGCCTGTCGCTTTATTAAGAAAAACAAGGAGAAGCCCTTCTATCTCTTTGTCTCCTTCACTTCTCCCCACGGGCCTTTGCAACCGAAGCCGGCGGACGCCAAGCGAACCGCTCACATCGAAAGCAAAAAGCGGGCCAATTATGCCGGGCTTGTCGTGAGTCTCGATGACAACGTTGGTAAGGTTCTTGATTGCCTTAAGGCCGAAGGCCTCGATGACAACACGATCGTCCTCTTCACCAACGACAATGGAGGCCAGACTTCGACCGGAGCGAACAATGCGCCTCTTCAGGGCAAGAAAGGAACGCTGTGGGAAGGGGGCGTGCGGGTTCCCTGGGCGATGAGATGGACGGGGAAAATTCCTGCTGGATCTGTGATTGAGGAGCCGGTGATCGCGCTTGATCTTTTGCCGACCTTTGTCGAAGCCGCAGGGGGGAAGGTTGATCCGGCCTGGAATCTCGATGGACGGAGTTTCCTTTCGTCTTTGGACGGAGAACCAAAGACTACCACCGTGACTGAAGTGCCCCGGTCGCTCTTTTGGCGCAAGGGGGGGAGTAAGGGCGCCCGTGCGATGAGGGAAGGGAATTGGAAAATCGTTCATGATCGTAAATCCGGGGAAGAGCCGGCTCTTTTCGATCTCTTAAAGGATGTGGGAGAAGCGGATGATCTCGCGGCAAAGAATCCAGAGGTTCTCAAGGTGATGTTGAAGAAACTTGATGCCTGGGAGAGCGAGCTTCAGGAGCCTCGCTGGGGGCCTGGTGCCCCGGGAGCGAAAAAGAAAAAGAAAAAGTAGAACCTCTCATGAAAAAACAATTATTTCTGGGCTTAATCAGTCTTCTTCCCCTTCCCTTGGTTGGAGCGGATTCGAAGCCCAATATCATCTTCATCATGGCTGATGACATGGGCTACGGAGATCTCTCCTGTTACGGGAGCAAAACCATTAAGACCCCTCACCTCGATGGCCTTGCGGCAAGTGGAGTGAAATGCACCGATTTTCATTCCAATGGCGCTGTTTGTTCCCCCACCCGGGCGGCCCTAATGACGGGGCGATATCAGCAGCGAAGCGGCGTTGAAGGTGTCATTACTGCCAAAAGCCATCGGGAAATAGGACTTCCCCTTGCCCAGTGGACTCTGGGCGAAGCCATGAAGGAGCAGGGATATCAAACGGCATTGTTTGGCAAATGGCATCTGGGCTACCAGCCACGATTTAATCCAGTCAAACAGGGGTTCGATGAATTCAAAGGATTCGTCTCTGGCAATGTCGACTACCATCGCCACATCGATCAGGAAGGCCATTTTGACTGGTGGAAACAGGATGAATTGAAGGACGATCCGGGCTATATTACAGATCTCATCACACGTGATTCCCTTGACTTTATTGATCGGAATAAAGAGAAGCCATTCTTCCTGATCCTCCATCACGGAGCTCCCCATTATCCCCTTCAGGATCGCGAAACACCGGGGTTTCGTCTGATTGGCAAAGGCAATCGAAGCCAGCCCAAGCAAAAGGTGGATCGAGAGGCGGTCTACGCAAAGATGATCGAGATCATGGATGAAGGAGTGGGGCAGATTGTTGCCAAGCTCGATGAGCTCAAACTAAGAAAGAACACTCTTTTCATTTTTTGCTCGGACAACGGGCCTGCTGCTGATGGCTCCTCCGGAGGGCTTCGCGGAAAGAAAGGGCAGGTCTTTGAAGGAGGGCATCGGGTCCCGGGAATCTTCAACTGGCCAGGGAAACTCCCGTCGGGAGCAATTTGTAAAACTCCGATGCTTACGATGGATCTTTTCCCCACCTTTGTCACCGCAGCTAAGGGAAAGGTTGATCCCAAACGGGCGTTTGACGGGGTGGATCTTCTCCCGGCACTCCGGGGAAAGGAGATTTCGAGAAAGCCTCTATTTTGGAGACACCGTGGAAACGCTGCTGTTCGAGAGGAGGATTGGAAACTCGTCCGAACAGGAAAGGGGAATGCGGTTAAAGTGATGCTTTTTGAGCTTTCGTCTGATCGAAACGAGACGATGGATCTTGCTTCAAAACATCCCGATAGAGTGAAGCATCTTGTCCGGCTTTTGAAGCAGTGGGAAGAAGAGGTGACGGTCGCCGCTCCCGAGCCCTTTGACCGCCTTACCTTCCACGCACAACCGAAGCCCCTGTCCGAGGAGGCCGTGACCGAAGCCTGGCCGCGCTTCCTGGGGCCGCGCCATGACCTTCATTCCAAGGAGACCCTTCTCCTCAAGTCCCTGCCAGCCGCGGGCCCGAAAATGGTGTGGGAAGTGTCCCGGGGAGGCGGCCATGCACCGCCTGTCGTCTCCGGTGACCGCCTCGTGATGATCCATACCCTGGAGGATCGCGAGGTGATCGAATGCCTTCACTCCGAAACCGGCCGTCGTCACTGGAAGTTCGACTATCCGGTCACGTTGAGAACGAGCTACGGCACCAAGGATGCCCCGCGCTCCGGGCCCGTGATCGACGGTGATCTTGTCTTCTCAGTCGGAGTGCGTGGTGACCTGCACTGTCTCTCCCTGACCACCGGTCAGCTCGTTTGGAAGAAGAATCTCGACGAGGAATACGGCCCCGCCCCCTTCTTTTTTGGACGGGGTGGTTGTCCTCTCGTCCACGGCGATCAACTCATCGTCAACGTTGGCGGCCAGTTCTGCGTGGGTGGCTTCGACAAGCGGACCGGCAAGCTGATCTGGACCACAAAGCACGACTGGCACGCCAGCTACGCCTCGCCGGTGCCGGCCACGATCCACGGCAAGGACCGCGTCCTCGTCTTTGCCGGTGGCATGACTGATCCCCCCGCCGGTGGCCTGCTCAGCATCGACCCGAAAACCGGCAAGGTGGAGAGCGCTTTTCCCTGGCGGGCACGGATGTATACCTCGGTCAATGCCGCCTCGCCGGTGGCCATCGGCAATGCCGCCTTTGTCACCGAGGGCTACACCGAGGGCAGCGCCATGATCGACTTTGCTCCCGATGGTAGCACTAAGCTGCGATGGCAAGCGCGGCAATTCGGAAGCCAATTCACCACCCCGGTCGCCCATGAAGGCTACCTCTACGGGGTGTCGGGCACCGGTGGAACTGAGATGGTCTGCTACGAGATCGCGACCGGTCGCGAAATGTGGCGGGACGGCATTGCTCTTGAAGGCGCACGCCTCGGACGGGCCAGCCTGCTCCACATCGATGGAGATTTCCTGTGCCTCGGAGCCCAGGGGACCCTGCTCTGGCTCGACCTCAGCCCGAAAGGTGCCAAGATTCTTTCGCAGACGCAGCTCTTCCTGGCGCCGGAAACCTGGGGCGTTCCCGTGGTGTCTCGCGGACTGCTCTACATCAATCAGAACGCCATGCGCGCGCGCCTGGTGTGCTACGATCTGCGGCGATAGGCTGAAACGGAGTGGCACAATTGATCTGCCAGCGTACTACGAAGAAAAAGCCCCGCCTAGCAGTCTGCAGAAATCCCGCTCGGCGACGGCCGTGTTCTGATTCTCGAAGATTCCTGATCCGGCAGGCCCGACGCTCACTTCGAGCTGACGGCACACCTTTTCCTCGTCCAAGTTCCTCGCGACCATCGCAAAGGTTTTTGACCAGATCTGTTCTGGTGGATGTCTTTTTATTTTTTGGTATCTCAGCGCCAATCCCTTGGGCTGACGGAGAAAGGCGCGCGTTTTTGATTCTAACTAATCGAAGAGGTCCATCTGTGGAGAGTGGGCTTCGGGGAGGGCGTTCATTGCCTTGGGAGATTTCTTTTTTTCTCGGGTTGGCTTGGACGAACTCATTTCGAGGTGGCTTAGGATTTCCTTGGCCCGATCGAGGATGGGTTTTGGAAGTCCTGCAAGTCTGGCCACCTGGATGCCGTAGGATTTATCAGCTTGGCCGGGGAGAATTTTTCGAAGGAAGATGATGTCGTCGTTCCACTCGCGAACGGCGACGTTGAAGTTAGCGATGGAGTCCTTCGAGTCAGAGAGGGCGCAAAGCTCGTGGTAGTGGGTGGCGAACAAGGTACGGCATTTCACGACGTCGTGCAGGTGTTCGGCGACGGACCAGGCGATGGAAAGTCCATCGAAGGTGGCGGTGCCGCGCCCGATTTCGTCGAGAATGACGAGGCTCTTCTCGGTGGCGTTGTTGACGATGAGGGAGGTCTCGTTCATTTCGACCATGAAGGTTGATTGGCCTTTTGCGAGGTCATCTGAGGCGCCGACGCGGCAGAAGATACGGTCGGTGAGGCCGATATGGGCGTGCTCGGCGGGCACATAGGCGCCGATCTGGGCCATCAGGGTGATGAGGGCAATCTGGCGGATGTAGGTTGATTTGCCCGCCATGTTGGGGCCGGTGAGGATTTGCAAGAGACTTTCTTCCGGATCGATCAGGGTGTCGTTGGGGACGAACTTTTCGTCGATGAGGGTTTGTTCGAGAACGGGATGGCGACCGTTGACGATCTGGAGGTGACGCGAGTCGTCGAGGACGGGGCGGGTGTGTTGGTAGAGCTGTGCGGTCTCGGCAAAGGAGATGAGGACGTCGAGCGTGGCGAGGGCGTCGGCGGTGTTTTGAAGGGGAACAAGATGGTCGGTGACTCCGGCGCGGAGTTTGATGAACTCGTCGTATTCGAGTGACTTTGCCCGGTCGTCGGCACCCAGGACCTTGCCTTCGACTTCCTTGAGTTCCGGAGTGATGAAGCGTTCGGCATTGGCCATCGTTTGCTTCCGCTGGTAGTCGTCGGGGGCTTGGTCGGCTTTGGCCTTGGTGATCTCAATGAAGTAGCCGAAGACGTTGTTGAATTTGATTTTCAGGGTGTCGATGCCGGTGCGTTTCCGTTCGGACTGTTGCATTTCGGCAATCCACTGCTTACCACTTCGGGAGGCATCTCTGAGTTCGTCGAGGGCTTTCGAGTGGCCGTCTCGGATGATGCCACCGTCGCGAAGTTGTGCCGGAGGTTCCTCGACCAGGGCATTTTGGAGGGTTTCGACCAGGGCAGGGAATTCCTCGATGGCATTGAGAAGTTGGGCATGAAGACCCGAGGTTTCGGATATTGCAGACAGGTCGGCCTTGAGATCGGGGATGCGTTCGAGGGAAACTTGAAGGGATTTCAGGTCGCGGGCATTGCCGGAGCCTTGCGAGAGACGGCCGGTGGTGCGCTCGATGTCGCGGATGTTTTTGAGCGATTCGTGGAGTTTGGTGAGGAGGTAGGGTTCGGCGAGGAGGGAATCGACGAGGTCGAGGCGGGCGGTGAGCTCGTTGAGATCGCGGAGAGGGTGCAGGATCCAGTCGCGGAGTTTGCGAGCGCCCATCGGGGTGGAGGTGCGGTCGAGAACGCCGAGAAGGGTGTGTTGCTTGCCGGAGCGTGATTCGACGAGGTCGAGATTGAGCTGAGAGGACGAGTCGATGAGGACATAGTCAGCGATGTTGCGAACAGAGATGCCTTTGAGGTGGTCGCAGTTTCTGCGGAGCTGGTAGGTGAGGTAGTGGAGGGCACCCCCGGCGGCGGAGAGGGCCGCGGTCATACCGGAGCAGCCGAAGCCATCGAGCGACTGGACCTTGAATTGCTCTTTGAGGGTGTGGAGGGCCTGGTCGGAGAGAAAGGCGTAAGAGTCGTAGGGAAGGCAGTTGCGAAGATCGCCAAGTTCTTTGGTTTGGTCTTCCGGAATCAGGAGTTCGGAGGGTGAGAGGCGGGTCAATTCATCCTCCAACTGTTGGCGGTCGGCGAACTCGGCGATGGTGAATGCACCGGTGGTATGGTCGGCGCAGGCGAGGCCAAGACAGGGTTTTTTGGCGGAGCCTCCGAGGAAGACGGAGGCGAGGTAGTTGTGGCGGGTGTCGTCGAGGAGAGTCAGGTCGTTGACGGTGGAGGCGGAAATGATTTGGGCGATCTCGCGCTCTACGATCTTGCCGGGCTGGGGTTCGGTGGTCTGCTCGGCGATGGCGACGCGCTTGTTGGCGCGGATGAGTTTGGCGATGTAACCTTGGGCGGCGTGGTGGGGAACGCCACACATGGGGATGTCGTTCCTCTTGGTCAGGGCGACGTTTAGGATCCCGGCGGCGTTTTTGGCATCGTCGAAGAACATTTCGTAAAAGTCACCAAGTCGGTAAAGGAGAAGAATGTCATCGGGCAGAGATCTCCTCATGGCCATGTATTGAGCCATCATCGGGGTGAGCTTTTTCTCTCCTGCCATCGTGGCGTGTATTTAAGAGTGGGGCGGGGGCGGGGGGAATGGAAAAAGTGAGAACCTCGTTTGGTGAGCATGGTGCTGGGCTCTCTTGAGCGAGTCAGAATACCTTGTTGGAGAGTTGGGGGCAGAAATAAAACATGAGGCTATCACGGGAATATTTCATGTGAAATATGGCGGGCTGGTTAGTCATAGCGCATTCGCTTCAAGTTTTTTTGGAGCCATGAGTGGTGAGCTTGACGGTTCAAAGTGTCATTCGTTCCCTGGAGATCTCAGGGTCAGGGTTGAGTATCGGTGGCAAGGGGATCGCTTTTCGGTGGAGAGCAAATGGGGTGTGACACCGGGGTCCCTCTGTTGGAGATCGAGCGGAGCCTGGTGGATTTCTATTCCGAGGTGGCTTGAATTCTCTTTGGGCTTGAGTGAACGGCTCATTTTATGATTGTAGAGGCCGATTGGGAGATATTATGTTCATCGGGCAATTGATCATTTGTTGATCGTGGAGCTTTCAATTCTGCCTGATTTCCAGGGTCACGGGAGTGGGAGACAGCTGATCAAAAGCGCGCAAGCCGAAGCGATGCGAACGAAGGTGCCGGTTCGCCTTTCAGTGGAGATTGGCAATCCGGCGATGTCGTTTTACGAGGGACTCGGCTTTGTCCGAAAAAAACAGAGGCAGCCCACCATGGTTTGGTGTGGATGCCTCCGAGTGAGTGATTTGGGCTACGTCAGCTAAGCCAGCACGTCGGTAATCGGCTTGCCGGTTTTGCCTCCCATTTTGAAGGGGCGCTTGTTCGGCGAGTAGAGGATCTGATCGTACGGCAATCCCATGGCCGCTGCAATGGTGGCATTGAAGTCGGAGGCGGTAGTCTTCTCGGTGATGACATTCGAGGCAGTCTTGTCGGTTTCTCCGTAAACCGTTCCACCTTTGATGCCTGCGCCGGCGAGGGCGAAGGAGAAGGCTTTCGGGAAGTGATTACGGCCGGCGTCGGCATCGATCTTGGGCGTGCGGCCAAACTCGGTGGCGATGACCACGAGGGTGCTGTCGAGGAGACCTCGCTGTTCGAGATCGGTGAGGAGAGCGGCATAGGCCTGGTCGAGGATTGGGAGCTTCTCGTCTGCTTTGATGAAGTTATCCGAGTGCCAGTCAAAGCCTCCAAACTGAACTTCGACGAAACGGACGCCGTGCTCGACGAGGCGACGCGAGAGAAGGACTCCTTTAGAGAACTTGTCGGCACCATAGGCGGCGAGGGTGTCGTTGGATTCTTTGGAAAGGTCGAAGGCTTCGAGGTCCTTGGACTTCATCAGGCTGACAGCGGAGCTGAACATCTCGTCATAGGCGCGCACTCCACGCTGACCTTTCTTGAATTTGGTGGAGAAATCGGCGTCGAGCTTGGCGCGGAGAGCGATCTGGCGGTTGAAGGCGGCCTCGGAGACTTCGCGTCGGCGGCGGGCATTTTGGAGACCTTTCTCAGCATCGCCGACGGGCAGGGGGGCAACGCTTGGTTCGAAGAATCCGGCTCCGGGATGGTTGTTTCCAGTATGCACGGTGACGTAGGGAGGGAGGGTGCTTTTGAGCCGCTTGGGGTCGAGCTTGTTGGCCCAAGCACCCATCGAGGGGTGGGTGATGGAAGCACGCTCGGTGTATGAGGTGTGGATATGATAATTGCCCTGCGAGTGAGCTCCCTGCGTGGAGGTCATGGAGCGAATGAGGGCCATTTTATCAGCATGCTTCGCGGTCTTTTCGAGGTGCTGTCCAAGTTGGATGCCGTCCACATTGGTCGAAATGGCTTTGATGGGTCCTCGGTATTCGGAAGGAGCATCGGGCTTGGGGTCGAAGGTATCGATGTGGGTCATGCCACCTGCCATATAAAGGTAGATGACGTTCTTAGCCTTGCCATTTGACTTGGCGATCACTTCAGCCGCTTCAGCGGAAGAAAACCATGAGGCGGAGGCTCCTCCCAAGGTGACACCGAAAGCGGTGCGAGCCGTGTTGGAGAGGAAGTTGCGGCGTGAGACGTCGTCGAGTTGATTCAAGGGGTTCATTGGACAAAGAGGAAACGGTTTGAGGTAAGGATGGACCGAGCGAAGGTCGCGGTGGAGTCCGGGGTCTGCATTTCGGGAAGGAAGGCTTCTTTTTCAGCTTCTGTCGGCAGGGCCGAGTAGAGGCTGAGGAAGAGGAAATCGAGGCGCTTGGATGGAGAATCGATGGCCCGGAGAGCGCGGGCGAAGGCATTCTTCTTGTTGGTGAGAAGGCTTGTCTCTAGACCGTTCAGGAGGCGCAGGGTCTGGGGAACGGTGGCTTGGGTGTGAGCAGAGGATGGACTCTCGGCATCGGATCCACCGAACTCGGAGATGAAGGACCCACCTTTCTGGGGGGCCGGAAGTTCCGAGGCGCGCATTTTAAATTCGGGGTGTTCAGGGCGGGTGTTGGGAGCCCGTCGGGCCGTGGCGGCTTGGGCCTTCATGACGACCTGGTTGCCGGAGTTCATCATGCCTTTCTGGTATCTCTTGGAGGCCTCTTTCTGAGATTCGCGAACCTTGAGACTGATTTTCCGGAAGGCGACCATGTTGCCTTTCTCCTTGGCGATGCGGGCCTGGGTTCGAAGGAGAGAGAGTTCTTTCTGGAGGGAGCGGCGTTTGGTTTCCGCTTCGTCTGCGGCCCGGTCGACCTCTTTAAGCTGCTTGGCATTTGCGCTCATCAGGAAGTTGAAGGATTCGACGTATTCGTTCCAACCTTCCTCGAAGGAGTTGTTGGTATTTGAGTCGATATTGCCGGAGGCAAGAGTGACGAAGGAGTCCCGGATTTCTTCGGCGCTGAGGCGACGGAGGGTTGGTCCTTGGAAGTGGAAGGAGAATCCTTGCGCGGGTTCCTCGGTGGTGACTTCACGCTGGAAAAGTTGAGTGTGATAGAGGATTCGTAGGAATTCCTTGAGATCGTAGTCGGCCGCTAGCATCGCTTTTTCGAGATAGGTCACGAGCTCGGGATAGTGAGGCTTGGGCGAGCTGCTCCAGTCATCCGGATTGGCGACCAGACCATAACCGAAGGCATACTTCCACATGCGGTTGGCGATGACTTTGGTGAAGTAGGGGTTCTTGGGAGAGCTGACCCACTTTGCGAAATATTCCCGGCGTTGTTCGGGGGCGACATCCTTGGTATCGAGGCCGAAGAGGAAACCGGGTTTCACGACGTCGCCGGGTTCGCCGTCCTCATAGCTGTAGTCGATGGGTAGTTTTAGTTCCTTATTGGGAGTGTCGGACAAGGCATTGCGATTGTGATAGCGGAAGACCGAGGCAAGGTCTTTTGCTTCATCCCGCTTTTTGCCCATCTTCTTGGCAAGCACGCGCCGCTCTTCCTTTGACATCTTGGCAAACTTCTTTTTCCCAGAGCGTTTGGCCGGAGCAGCTCCAACGACTTCGCGGATCTTTTCACGAGCGCCGTCAAAGCGATACTCGGTGCCTCCGAGGAAGGCTGCGAGCTGGTAATACTCCATCTGGGTGGTGTCATCGAAGGGATGATCGTGGCATTGGGCGCAGCCAATCTGTTGGCCAAGGAAAACTTCTACGGTGTTGCTCACATTATCGAGGAGCATGCCACGGTCGCGAAGATAGTAGCCCACGGCGGGATTTGTGGCGGTGTGACCTTCTGCAGCGAGCATGCTGTGAACCACTTTGTCATAGGGCATGTTGGTTTCGACGGCGTTCTTAAGCCAAACATGCCAACCCAAGCCGCTGTGCTCTTCACGGGTTTTGAGGCGAAGGAGATCACTCCAGAAGTTGAAGAGGCGAGAATTGAAGCCAGGAGACTCGACAAGGATGTCGACAAGCTTGGAGCGTTTGTCGTCCTTTTGGGACTCTAGGAAAACGCGGGCTTCGTCGTGTGTCGGGAGACGACCGATGATATCGAGGTAGCTGCGGCGCAGGAAGGTGGCATCGTTCACGATGGGATTGGCCGTGATGCCCTGGGCTTTTTGGCCTTCGAGGAGAACTTCATCGAGTTCACGGGCCGTGTTCCGAACCGCCTCGGGTGTGAGGGGTTTGCCGAAGATCGTGGGGACGACGATCAGGAGAGGAAGGAGGAATTTCATAGGAAAAGGAAATTAGTAAAGAAGAGCGACGATTTCTCCGTCGGAAAAGAGGGTGGGATCTTCGGCGGCGCTGGAGAGCAGTTCGCTGGCAACGGCGTCTTCGAGTTCGCTCTGCCAATCATCGACGTTTTCCGGCGTGGTCTTGACGATGGGAGTCGGGGAGACGGGCTCAGACGGAAGTGAAACGACAATGGCAATGGCCGCAACTACCGCTCCGGCAAATCCGATCAGGGGCTTGGGGGAGAAAATCGACTTCCACCACGGAGATTTTTCAGCTTGATCAGCCTCCAAGCGAATACGCCGGAGAGTATCCTGTCCAAAACGGGGGGATGGATTGCTGGGCGTGGTGTCTTCCAGCAGATTCCACACGTCATCCTTCTCAAGGTCAGCGTCGAAATCGGGGAGATCGTGGTTTGGGTGGCTCGGCTTCATGGCTTTTTCCGTTCGGTCTATGTAACCCACCAACCCGATGGAAGTTGCATAAAAGATGAATGGGAGATGAATTTTACTCTCCTCGCTTTGATTCCAAGCCTAATTTGGTGCCTTCTGCATATTTGAGACCCCAGTTGACCATTGCTTTCGCGACGGGGCGTCGGCGAGGTCACGGAAGCCCCCTCCCTGTAACATCTCGTTTTTGATCGTCCCGATCACGGACTCAGTCCAAGCGTTGTCGTAAGGATTTTCCCGGCGCGACATGCTTTGGCGGATTGCATGGCGCGAGAGAAGTTCTCTGAACGGGCGGCTTCCATAGGGACTGTCCCGGTTGCTATGGAAGACGGCTCCAGGTTTGATCGTTTGACTGGTGAGGGCGTTTCCGGCGTCTCACGGTTTCAAGTTTCATTGGCTTAGCTCGTGGTCTAAGCATTTACCGCGCTTCACTTTTCCTCTCAAATTAAGGGTCTGAGCGCGATTCTAGGGGGTTATTTCGCGCGTTCGTTTCCCCAGAGGAGGACGTGGAGGCGGGGGCTGAAGCGGTAGCCTTGGTCGCGGCAGATGTCGGCGAGCCAGAGAGAGCGGGTCTGGAGGGTTTCGGGATCGCGGCCTTCGGGCATGAGGAAGATGCGATTTGGAGAGAGGTTGAGCTTTTGCTGGAGGGATTGGATTTCTTTGAGGTCGTTTTGGTTGCAGACCACAAATTTGAAGATGGCAGTGGGGAGGGAAGAGAGGAGGTGGAGGGCCTCGAAGCTGAGACGAAGGTCCTCGGGCATGCCGGAGTTGGAGAGTTTTGGGGAGACGTTGAATTGGGTGGGGAGGGAGATGAAGTTGTCGTCCGGGAGTTGGGTGCCGTTGGTCTCAACTTCAATGAAGGGGATTTCGGGCAGGAGTTTGACGAGTTCGGTGAGTTCCTTTTGTTGGAGGAGGGGCTCGCCGCCGGTGAGGACGAGGCGGTCACACTGATAACGCGAGATGAGGGGGGTGATTTCGGCGGGCGTTAGCTCGATGATTTGATCGGCTTTTGAGAATTTAACGCCGTCCTGATGCTCCCAAGGTGTCTTTTCCCAGTTCCAAGTGTAGGGGGTGTCGCACCAGTGGCAATGGAGGTTGCACAGGGAAAGGCGAAGGAAGACGGCGGGGGCTCCGAGGGAGGCGCCTTCGCCTTGCAAGGTGTGAAAGATCTCGGGAGATCCGTCGGCAAGGCGGGAAATTTTCATGGGAATGCGCTTCGACCGGGACGGTCACGCTACAGGAGCGCGTAGGTCTTGAGAAGACTACGGAGGGTCTCGGTCTTTTCGTCGGTGAGGTTGACGAGGGGAAGGCGAATTTCATCGGTGCAATGGCCCTGGAGGGCGACGGCAGATTTGATGGGGACTGGGTTGGTGTCCAGGCCCATGAGCCCGGAGAGGAGGGGATAGTAACGCTTTTGAAGTTCGAGGGCTTCGGCGTATTCTCCTTCGAGGCAGCGATTTACGAGGCTGACCATGACCTCGGGAATGAGGTTGGCGGCGACGCTGACGAGGCCAACCGCTCCGCAGGACATGAAGGGGAGAGTAAGGGGGTCGTCGCCGGAGAGGATCTGGAAGTCCTCGGGAACAACTTGCACAAGCTGGTTGACGCGATCGACGGAGCCACCAGCTTCTTTGTTGGCGATGATGTTTTCGCAGTCGGTGGCGAGGCGGGCAACGGTTTCGATGCCGATCTCGATGACGGAGCGTCCGGGAACCGAGTAGAGCATGATGGGAAGGCTGGTGTTGGCTGCGACTGTTTTGTAGTGTTGATAGAGGCCTTCCTGCGAAGGCTTGTTGTAGTATGGGCAGACCTGGAGGGAGGCATCGGCTCCCGCTTTTTCGGCGGCCTGCGTGAGGTGGATCGCTTCGACGGTGGAGTTTGCTCCACTGCCGGCCACGACGAGGGTGCGCTTGTTGGCATATTCGACGGCAGCTTTGATCACTTCGAGGTGTTCGTCGGAATTCAGAGTGGGGGATTCACCCGTGGTCCCAACAGGAACGATTCCAGTGATTCCTGCCGCGACCTGCCGATCAATGAGGGCCTTGAATGCCTCGTGGTCAAGTGAGCCGTCGCGAAAAGGAGTGATGAGGGCGGTAAATGTGCCAGCAAACATGGGTGGCTTCTAGTGGGAAATCCCCGGCTTGGCTAGAGCAGGTGTTTGAAAAATGACGAACAGCCGAAATTAGGAATATTTAAGATCCTTGGAAGGGTCAGTCTCGTAGTCCATGTGGTAGCTGGTTTGGGTCATGCGATCGACGACGACCTTCTGGAACTTAAGAAAGTGGGCATCGTCTTCAAAGATGCGCTTTTTGCTGAGAGATTCGAATTCGAGGGCGATGTAGAAGGGCCACTCAGATTTAGGATTGATGGTGCGACCGGAGCGGATGCTGAGGACTTGGGGGATCTTAAGAAGGATACTGCGGGAGGTTCGGATCATTTCCTCGAGTCCGGCGTCATCGACCTCGGGTTTCAGTTTGAAAAAGAGGAGGTGATTGATCATCTGAACTGCCTGCGGGGGTTAGCCCTTCCAGTTCAAGGCTCCTTTTTTGAGAGCATAAACGTAGGCAACCGTGAGGAGTCCGGCAAAGCCCGCCATGCTCCAAAGAACCATGGTGCTCTCACGAACGAGGTCCGCAAAGCTGACCGCCCAAGGATACATGAAGACGACCTCAATGTCGAAGATGACGAAGAGCATGGCGACAAGGTAGAATTTCACGCTGAAGCGCGGGGCTCCATCGCCAATGGGGAGCATGCCACATTCGTAGGGAGTTTCCTTGGTCTTGTTGTAGGCTCCTTTTTTACCAAGGAGGACGCTGAGGCCAAGAGCGGCGCCGGCAAAACCGATGGCGGCGAGGGCTTGAAGAATGACGGGAAAGTAATCAGTCAACATGACAAAGGAGGATGAGGATTTCGTTGAAAAAAGGGGACAGTTGAAAAAACAATTGCCCGCGTCGGGTTCAACGCGGGCAATTAAAAGATTCGTCGCCGGTAAAACCAGCACCAATTCTTGCGAATTTACGCTTTATTCAATAGAACTAGGCTTCTTGCTGGGCAATATTGTCGCTGTGCGCTTCTTGAATGCGCTCGAGTCCACGATATTCCTTGCCGTCTTTCTCGACAAGTCCGCGGGTTACCAGGTTTTGCAGTTTTTCATAAGCGCGGAGACGAAGCATTTCTTCTCCACCGCTGACTGCATTGCGCTCTTTCAACCGCTCATAGACATCCTCGAAAAGCTCGTTGAAGCCGAAAAGCTTCGGATCTGAACTTAGAACATTCACCAGTTCATCGGTGACATGATCGGGAAGTCGACGGGAGAAACGCGTCCGTTTAGTAGTTGCCATAACAAAGTCAAGATAGCAGGAATTTTCAACAAAAGCGAATGGAAAAACCTTAAATAATAAGAAATCTTAAAATTTAGTAAGGGGCTTAGTTAAGAAAAGTGAATATTTTTTGATTTGGCCTTAGGAAATGCAAGGATTACGCCTTGTTCCGATCCGGAGACCCGATAGAGTTCTGGGGATGATTGCGCGATTGAAAGGGGAGATTTGGGAGGCTCTGCCCGGGAGAATTGTGGTTGGAGCAGGAGGAGTTGGATATTTGGTGAACGTTCCTCTTTCAACATATGATCAGTTAAACCCACTTGAGGGAGGTCAGATTGATTTGCGAATTTATCAACATGTGAGGGAGAATTCTCTCACGCTCTATGGTTTTGCGAAGGATGAGGAGAAAGATGTTTTTATGCTCCTGATCGACCGGGTGAGCGGGATCGGCCCGGCGACGGCGCTGGCGGTGCTGGGCGGGTTGCCTGTTGAGGGGTTCAAGCAGGCAGTCGTGAATGGTGATGCGACTGGGATTTCGGGAGTGAAGGGGATTGGTAAGAAGACGGCGGAGAGAATTATTTTAGAGCTGAAGGATAAGGTTGGTGTGGTGCAGACTTGGGAGCCCGGCTCTGATCGTTCCAATGACGCCCGGGATGCCGAGATGGGGCTGATGGCGCTGGGATTCAAGCAAGCCGAGGCCCGCAAGGCGGTAGACCGGGTTTTGAAAGAGAATCCAGGGGCGGGAAGTGCCGATATTATCAGGCTGGGCCTGCGGGGCTGAATTCAGGGCAGGAAAGAGTCCTGGGCTGGGCAGGGCGCTCAGCGCTAATTGTAAGAGTGGGCCAGAGGTCGGCTCAGTTCTGTTCGTGGGTGTTACAGCTTCTTGCGAAGGTTGTCGTAGTCCTTGCGGAGTTTTCCGAGTTCGGTTTCCCGTTCGGTGATCTGATCGAGGAGGTCAGCGAGCTGGCGAAGGATGCCAGCGTGATGGGGGGCGACCCGGAGGCCGGATCCGCTGCTCATGGCAGCTCCACCCTGTCGGACCCAATTGTGGATTGTAAGTTGAGTGATTCTGAATTCCTTTGAAGCATTGGCGACTCCGCCCCGACCATGCTTTACATTGTAGTCGTTTACCCAATTAAGGACCTCAGCTTTTTTCGCTGAGGTGTATCATTTTCCTTTCTTGCTAGCCATATAGCGTGCCTACGCCTGTTATATTTGCGAACAAGTGATTTTTTTAAAAAATCACAAACCCCCTGTGATTTTCAGTATTTGCCGCAGTGATTTCACACGATGCATGCAATCAGCGACAACTTTTTTACGCTCCGCGTAGCGTAAAAATCCGATAAAGTGGTCAACGACTGGTGTTGTTTCGAGGTCGCTGACGCCATCTCCAACCATGACGATAATATCTGGAGATTGGTTTTTCCTAATGGAAGAGATAATATCCGGCTTACCGCCATCTCTAGTTGTAGGATAGTCTTTATCGAATCCGAGGTAGCTGCCTGCGACATCGAAGTGAAGAGGAACCGCTTCGATTTGTTCAATTCCCAGATCTTTGGCGAGTGGCTCTATGCAGGGCGCAAAGCCACCGGAAATGATAAGAGATTCCCAACCATCGGCCTTGAGGGCCGCCATGGTCTCCCGGGCAGTGGGTTCAATCTCATCAAGATACATTTTCCCAATCGCTTCGCACTGCTGGCGGGTGGGTTTGATCAGATCGAGGCGCCGTCCGAAGATCTCTTCGATTGGAATTTCGCCGTTCATGGCCTGATTGGTGAGATCTGCAACCTGGCGGAAAACATCGGGCCCGGCAAGGCGGGCAAGTTCATCGACGCCTTCGATGGCCGAGAGGGTGGAGTCGCAGTCGAAAGCGATGATTTTTTTCATGATGAGTTAGGAGATGCGAACGGAAGTATAAATCGGGGTGAAATCAAAAAGAGTGAGCATGTCCTTGTTGCGAAGGCGAATGCAGCCGCAGGAGGCGGGTTGGCTGATGAGGTCCTCGGCGTGGGTGCCATGGAAGTAGATATATCGCTCGCGGGTGTTGGCGTTTTGCTCGTCGAGCCCCTCGAGCCAGAGGATACGGGTCAGGATGGCGTCGTCACTTTCCTCTCCCTGCCAAACAGAGCGAGGGAGGCGGCCCTTGAAGCTGGTTTGAAGGGGAGCCCCTTCGCCAATTTTTTCGCGGATGCGAAAGTTACCGGTGGGCGTTTGGAGGGAGCCTTCTTCGAATCCCGGGCCGTTGGTAGCGGTTGAAACCGGAGCGCTGAAGATCCTCTGCCCATTTTGAGAGACGGTGACAGATTGTTGTTTGATCGAAACTTCGATCAAAAGGTCACGCTCAGCAGATCTGCGGCTCGAGAGGCTTGGCTTCATCCGACTTGGGTGAGGGCTGGGCGCGGTTGGGCTCCTGGGGTTTCAGGCCGAGGCGATCGATGAGAGCGAGGTCTTTTTCGATGGTCGGATTTTTGGCGGTGAGGAGTTTGTCACCGTAGAAGATGGAATTGGCCCCGGCAAAGAAGCAGAGGGCCTGGCCTTCTTCAGAAAGATGGGTGCGACCGGCGGAGAGGCGGACCTTTGCCTTGGGGGCCGCGATACGGGTCAGGGCGATGATGCGGACGACGTCGAAGACATCGACTCCCTGTTCGTCGGCCATGGGGGTGCCGGGCATGGGCATGAGTGAGTTGATGGGAATGGACTCGGGTTGCGGATTAAATTCGGAAATGACCTCGAGCATCTTGAGTCGGTCTTCGGTGGATTCGCCGAGACCGAGGATGCCGCCACAACAAATGGACATGCCGGCGTCCTGAGCATGGCGGATGGTATTGAGCCGATCTTGGAAGGTGTGCGTGGTGACGATGTTGGGGTAGTGCTCGGGAGAGGTGTCGATATTGTGATTGTAAGCGGTAACCCCGGCTTCCTTGAGCTTTTCGGCTTCGGATGGTCCAAGCTCACCAAGGGTGACACAAACTTCCATGCCAAGTTGGGAAACATCGCGGACGATATCGAGGACTTGCTCAAATCGCTGGGTGCCCTCGCGGACCCCACGCCAGGCTGCTCCCATGCAAAATCGGGTGGAGCCGTTTTCACGGGCCGCTTTAGCCCGATCCATGATGTCACACTTTTCCATGAGGCGCTCGGCATCGACGCCGCTGTTGTAGCGGGCGGATTGTGCGCAATAGGAGCAATCCTCCGAGCAGCCACCGGTCTTGATAGAGAGCAAGGTGCAGAGTTGCACTTCGGCGGCGGGCCAATTCTCTTCGTGAATCGTTCGCGAGCGCTGGATGAGGTCGAAAAGAGGGAGGTGGTATAAGTCGTTCAGTTCCTGGAAAATCATGGATGAGAGGGAGGTGAGAGTTAGCGGACCCAGCGGCCTGAGACAGTGGGCATTTTCCCGAAGGAGAGGGCGGAGTAGTCGGTTTTTCCTTCTGCTCCGATGAGAGTGATGCCGAGATTACGTTTCCATACCGCTGACATGCTTTGGCTAGTGTAGCAGCCCCAGCTTTGGCAGAGGGCATTTTTGCTGAACGATCGGCGGCGAATTTTTCTGAGATCGCGTTCGTGGATCCAGCACTGGCTGACAGCCATGACCTCACTACCGTAGTCAAGCATGAAGCAATGGCGGTTGGAGTGGCCGAAGAAGTCGAAGGTGATGATATCGGAGTGGGCGTTGATGGCTGAGATGGCTTTTGGTCCTGTGTTGATCCAGACGAGTTTTGCATTCCGCTTGGCGGCCTGTTCGGCGATCCATGTGGTGTAGGGTTTGCTGTCATCCCGGCTTCGGATGAGATAGCCGTTTTCGTAGACGATCCAGGTGATCTTGGCGCTGGGCCCGTAGGATCTACGGATTTCGTCCATGCGCATGGTTGAGGCTCGGATGAAGTTGGCCCACCAGCGGTCGTGGCGATAGTTCTCAACCCTGAGGTTTTCCCATTTTCGAGAGGCGGGGCCTCCACAAAGGATGACGTGTTCTTTGGCAAAAAGAGGAAGTCCGAGGGTGAGGAGAAGGACGAAGACCAAGTGCTTCATGGGAAGACTATGTCGGGTGAATGGAAGGGCTTCAAGGCTGGAGGGTGGAGATTTGTGAGAGTCGATGATGAGGGCTCTTTGATTTGTTTGGCTCGGGCCATTCGATTGATCCCAAAACGGTGATTAAGAACACGCTGAAGATGAGGGAAACGAACGGAAGTTGTTTCACAAAGGTTGGGAGGTCGAGGGGGCGCTGGATTTTTGGCGCCGTTACTTCGCCTCAAACACTGCCAGCATTTGTCCGGCTTCGTTTGGGGCGCTTCCCTTGCTGTGGAGGAATGCGGTGAAGACGAGAAGCGGTTCGTCATCCGAGTTTCGGATCAAGCTTGCGGAAGGATTTGAAAAAGCAGTCGATTTTCCCGGTGTCTCCACAGAGATCTTTTTCAGCGGAAGGCCGTCCTTGTCGCACAGGAAAAGCCCCCAGGAACTCCAGTCACGTCGGGTGTCCTGAACTTCCTGTAGGGAGTAATCTTTTTGTTTCCATTGGAATTTGCTGCGATCACCGAGGTTGCCGTGCCCTCCTCGTTTTTTGAGAGCGGAATTGATTGTTGTGGATGGCTTGGCGTTCCAGTCCTGGAAGTTCTTCAGGGTTCCCCGGGCGAGCTGATCGACCCGGGCGTTTTCATAGTAGTGGAATCGCAGGGTGATTTCGGATTGGGCAATGTCACCCTTTTTGATGTCTACGGCCTCGATACTGGGAGTGCCTTCGGCAGTTGGGGCAAGGGTGCGGGGAATATCGAACTCCTGTGAGAAACGTCCGGCTTTTAAGGCTTTGAGATTTGAGAAGTGGCGGAGTCGCATCCAGCAGGAATTGGGCGCGTCTTTTTCGTAGGCGAGCAGGAAAGATCCATCAACCGCTTCCTGGATGGTGGCCTGGGAGGAATGTTGATCGAGTTCTTTGACGTGATTCCAGATGCGCAGGTCGGTGGAGTGAGTCAGGTGGACGGAGAAGATGCCTTTCTTAAGGGAATGGGAGACGCCAAAGTAGCCGGTCTTGGCAGGCCCGGATGGCTGAAAGACATCGAGACAATCCATCCCGTGCCCCTTGTCGTCACGAAGCTGGAAGATGCGAATTTTGGCTTGGTTGGTGTTCTCGAGTTTGGTTGCGAGATCGCGCCAGCTGTCGGCACAGGAGGTTGTGGTCCCAGCCGACAGAAGAATGCCCACGACCTTAAGGAGAGAATAAAATCGAGACATAGTGAGTTTTAACGAAGGGAATTGACGAGCGTTTCCAGAGCGGATTTGAGGCGTTCGGTTTGAGTGCCGAAGTTCATTCTTACGCAGCGGCCGTGGCCGAAGTAGGCTCCGTCGGAGAGGAAGAGGCCGGCTTTTTCAATCACTTGAATGGGATTCTCGATTGGGAGGTCCTTGCAGTCGATCCAGGCGAGGTAGGTGGCTTCGATCTCAGGGATAGTTGCGCCGGGGATTTTTTCGCGAATGGTGGAGGTGAGGAGGTCACAGTTGGTGCGGAGGTAGGCGAGGAGGTCTTGACGCCAGGGCTCGCCGTGTTTGTAGGCGGCTTCGGCGGCGTGGTAGGCGATGCAGTTGATCTCGGGAAGAGTGTGTCCGCGTGCGGCGGTGAAGCGACGACGGATGGAGTCGTTCGGAATGACCGCGAAGGCGTAGCCGAGTCCGGCAATGTTGTAGGTTTTACTGGGGGCGAGCAGAGTGATGGTAGTGTCGCGGAGGGGCTCGGGGAGATTGAGGGCGGAGAAGTGCGGGGTCTTTTTCTCGTCGAGGATGAGGTCGCAGTGGATTTCGTCGGAGAGAAGAATAAGTTCGTGTTTCTCGCAGAAGGTGGCGAGTTGAAGGATTTCCTCTTTTGTGAAGACGCGGCCCATAGGATTTTGGGGATTGCTGAGGACGAAGATCTTGGTCTGCGGGGTGACTTTGGCTTCGAGTGCTTCCCAGTCGAAGGTCCAGTGGCCATCGACTTTGGCATGATCGACGGTTTGCAGTTCCATCGAGGCATCGTCGTGAATGCCGAGGAAGGGTGGGTAGATGGGAGTGCAGGTGAGGACTGCGTCGCCGGGTTTGCCAAAGGCACGCGCGGCAAGTGAGAGGGCCGGGACGAGGCCGCCGAGGTGAACGATTTGTTCTTCGGTCGCGGAGTAGCTGATGCGATCTTGGAGGTAGCCTTGGAGGGTTTCGACGAGTGAGGGATGAGGGACGGCGTAGCCGAAGACTCCGTGATCGACGCGTTCGCGAATGGCTGAGATGACTTCGGGTGGCGAAGTAAAGTCCATATCGGCAACCCAGTAGGGATCGAGGTCGACCCGGCGGTCCCACTTGAGAGATCCGGTTCCACGGCGGTCGATGGGAGTGTCGAAATTCATCATGGGGGAATGATGACTGAGTTGGTGAAGGGGCCAACTACGAAACAGGGGAATATGCGGGGAGGAATTGGGCTCACGCAGAGGCGCGGAGAGTTTTGATCTGCAGGATTGCTGAAAATCAGGGGACTACAATCGACCGTTCTCTTCTCGCTGGCTGCTGCTGACCTGCTTGCTGAATGGCGAAGGCCGCATGATGCCAGAAGAACCAAAATTGCGCTCAAAACTGCGCACGGGGGCGGGTGATTCTTGTTAGCGAAGGAGAATTCAGCGAATATCCGTAGTCCAATTTAATACCGGATTTCATCGGGACGCTCCAAATCGAAGGTGTTTCCTTTCTTCGCCCAATGGGTGTGATGTGGCGAGATTGACGAAGAGCAGGGGTTGAAAAGTGGCGGGGCGCCACGGCTCCCTTAGGGTTCAGCAGGTAAGCTGGCTCTTGCCAGGGCTTCTTCGATCTTCGGGTTGACCTCGTGCTTGAGGGCTTCGGCGGCCATTTTAAGGGCGTTTTTGACGGCGAGGGTGGAGGAGCCGCCGTGAGCGATGATGACGACACCATTGACTCCCAGAAGAGGGCTGCCTCCGTAGGATTCGTAGTTGGTGCGCTCCTTGACTGCCTGAAAGGCTCCTTTGCCAAGGAGTGCTCCGGCGATGCGGACGGGGTTCTTTTTGAATTCTTCCTTCATCCACTTGGACATGGCCTTGGCGGTCGCTTCGCAACTCTTGAGAACGATGTTTCCGGTGAAGCCGTCGCAGAGGCAGACGTCGAGTTGGGTTTGGAAGAGGTCGTGACCCTCGACGTTGCCGCGAAGGGTGAAGGGGGCGTGACCGCGGGCGACGAGGCTCTTGAGGAGAATCATCGTTTCCTTGGTGAAGGTGGTGCCTTTTTCCTCTTCTGCGCCATTCGACATGATGCCGACCTGGGGATTAGCGATTTTGAGGACTTCACGGGCGTAAACACTGCCCATGATGGCGTAGCCGAGAAGGTGGGAGGGTTTGGCTTCGGGGTTGGCTCCGGCGTCGAGGAGATTACAGACGCCAAATTCGTTGGGCATGGGTGAGGCGATGCCTGCACGTTGCACCCCTTTGAGGAGGCGGAGCTTCACGGTGGCGACAGCGACGGCGGCCCCGGTGTTACCGGCGGAGACGAGAGCCTGAGCGTCGCCTTTTTTGACCAATTCGGCGGCGATGGAGATGGAGGAATTCTTTTTCCGCCGGAGAGCTTTGGCTCCGGACTCCTCCATACCGACGACTTCGGAAGCCTCGACGAAAGTGGCACGAGGGTCGGTGAGGCCACAATTCTGTGCGGCCTCTTTCAATTGTTCAACAGGACCGGTGAGGATGATGGACTCAATTTCGGAGTTTTCTGCGAGGATATCGCGCGCTCCTTCGAGATTGACGAGCGGGGCGTGATCTCCGCCCATGGCGTCGAGTGCAATCTTCATCACGGTAAAAAAGCGCGGAGGGTGCCCCCGCGCTCATTGAGTTTTGGAAAATGATATCAGATGACGGGACCTAGACGAGGTCGACGTCAACCACCTGACGCTCGCGGTAAGTTCCACAAGAAGGGCAGGCAATGTGCCCAGGCACGTTGGATCCGCACTCAGGACAGGTTTTGAGGAGAGGTTTACGCCAACGGTTGGCTCCGCGGCGGAGCTTCTGTTTGTGCTTGGAGGTGCGACGTTTTGGTGAGGCCATGAGTCTGGTTTGTAAGAAAGTTAATCTTGAGAGCCGAGAGAGTCGAGAGCACCCCATGGATTGGGCTTTTCTTGCGCGGGGGCGTTGTCTACACCATCATCAGCGGGTTTGTCTACTGCTAAATACTTCGGATCGATTTCGCATTTTCCGGGTGAGTCGCCGTTCTCACAACGTGGGTTGGTGGGGAGTTCAAGGAGGATTTCCTCTCGGATTTGGGGTCCGGAGTCTACGAATCCGTCATTTCCGAGCTCGATACTGATAGCCGCCGAGGGCATGGAGATGGTTTTGGGGAATGGGTGGAGGCTGCGCATGCAGGTGAGCTCGAAGGTGGCTTCCAAGCTGCCGGTAAGGAGGAGCTCGGTGTCGAAGCGCTGGGCAAAGAGCGAGTATTTCAGAGGGCTGACACGGATGATGTCGCTTTCCTTGAGGTCAAGAACTTCGGGAGGGATTTCCCCTTCGATGTGCTGTCCTTCGTCGGGCAGATTGGCGAGGTCGATCTTCATAAGTGGAATTGTAGGTTGAATTGTGCGCATTGCATCGCGAAAATCGGGGCGTGGATAAAATTCCGACTGAAATCCTTATAGGTGCCTATGTGGAAGGCGTATTTCCGATGTCGGAAGAGGGTGAGATTTATTGGTTTCAGCCAAAGGAGCGGGGGATCATCCCGCTGGACGAGCGGTTTCATATTCCGCACGGGTTGAAGCGGGCGATGAAGAAGCGGCCTTTTGAGGTGAGGTTTGACACGGCCTTTCGGGAGGTGATGGAGAGATGTAGTGATCGTGAGGAGACGTGGATCGATCCAATTATTTTGGAGAGTTACTGCGAGTTATTTGAGCAGGGATTTGCGCATTCGGTGGAATGCTGGGACGAGGACGGACTTCAGGGGGGGCTCTACGGAGTTCGGCTGGGGAGGGCGTTTTTTGGGGAGAGCATGTTTAGCCGGAAGACGGATGCGAGTAAGATCGCGTTGGTGAAATTAGTGGATTGGTTGAGAGAAGAGGGGGCGATTTTGTTAGATACGCAGTGGATGACTGATCATTTGAAGACTTTTGGCGGCTACGAAGTGCCTGCGGCGGAGTATCGAAAGATGCTGGCGAAGGCGGTGGAGATATAGTGGTTTTGAATTTAGTTGGTGTGAAGATGGGGGGGCTGTATTTTCGTTGAAGTGGATCAAGTCGCGCCAGAGAAGGAAAAGCTCCCAAGGAAGTGGTCTTGGTTTTTGACCTTGGGCTTTGCGTTATTGATGTGGATTTGCGCGGCGATCGTTTCATTTAAGGTCGATCCGGAGGCGGCGTTTTGGAAGCGGGTGGTGAAGCTGAAACAGGAGAGGGTTTCCATGGAGAGGGAAGGGAGGATTGAAGGTCCGATGATCTTTGTCGGAGGAGGATCGAGTTGTTCGTTTTCGATTCATCCTGATGTGCTGACTGAAGTGATGGGATGGCGGGCCGTCAACATGGGCGGTTCGGCGGGAATGGGGTATCGATACCTCATTGATTTGGCGACGAGCAGGGCAGAGAGGGGCGACATTGTTATCCTGCATCTCGAGCCTGCAATCTTTCGCGGTAAGGAGAAGCGGATGACGCCCCTGGCGGTGAAGGTGGATTTGGCGCGTTTTCCGACAGGGCTCAGTGGCGGGGTGTTTGAGGATGAGCTTTATGAGGAACCCGTGGCGGAGTTATTGGCGGCCCTACGTCCGGGCGCGAAGTTTCTCGGGACGCTGGCTGCCAAGATGGTGAGGTCGGGACCTTTGTATCGATATCAGTTGGCGGACATTCGAGGAAATGGAACGCTCAGTTGCAAAACCTCTGCTCCCAATCCCGATGTGGGGTCTTTCAAGGCAATGAGGCACTGGCTTGATGACGGGGTTGTGCAGGAAGATTTAAGGAAACTGGCAGAGTATGCTGAGGAGAGGGGCGTGATGATTTTTTTCACACTGCCATGGGAGTCGTTTCGGTCTGAAGTTCTGGTGGCGCAGCGCGACGAGCATAGCGCTTATCTAGATGGGATTGCGGAACATTTACCTGTTCTGCGAGATGAGATGATGGGGGCGGTGGGTGATAATTCTCTCTTCCTGGATACGGGGTATCACATGACTGAGGAAGGCGGGCGGCTTAGGACGCGGGTGTTGGCGGAGGCTTTGAAACCCTTTTCTTTTAAAGAGGAATGAATTTCGCCTCGCTGACATTCTGGGTGGCTTTGGTGGGGGGATTTGCGGTTCTGTCGCTGGTCCGCTTGTTTTTTGGAAATTCGGAACGCTTTGATCGTGCGGCTTTTGTGGTGCTGAGTCTTTTTCTCTTGGGTGTGGAGAGTTTGGAAACCGTGGCGATTTTTGGGTGGGTGGCTTTGGTGGGGTATGGGGGGCTATTTTGTCGAAGCCGGGGGCTACTTTGGGTGGTTGGTATTCTGATGCTGTCTCCTCTGACTTACTATAAATACAGTGGTTTTTTGACAGAGGTTTTCTCAGGGGAGAGGCCGGCGGCACACGCGCTGATTCCGATGGGGATTTCATTCTATAGCTTTCAAATTCTCTCCTTTGTGATCGATAGTTTTCGTGAGAGAGAGGAGAGGCCGCGAGTGGTGGATTATCTTAATTTCGCGAGCTTTTTTCCTCAGATTGTCGCTGGGCCGATCGAGAGGAGGAAAGATCTTTTGCCGCAGGTGAAGGGGTTGAAATTTGCGTTGCGTCGAGAGGCGGTGGAAGTGGGGATTCCCTGGATTGTGCTGGGGCTTTTTCTGAAGCTGGCGCTCGCGGAAAACTTTGCGTTGCTTGATCGAGAGATGAGGTCCGTTGCGGTGAACGCGGTTCAGGTGTGGCTGGAAGCGGGATTCTTTGCCTTTCGGATCTACTTCGATTTTGCAGGGTATTCCTTCATCGCTCTTGGTTTGGCGCGGTGCTTTGGGATTCGTCTGACTTTGAATTTTCGAAGCCCGTATCTCGCGAGGAATTTGCAGGATTTTTGGCGACAGTGGCATGTCACCCTGTCGCGTTGGTTTCGAGATTATCTCTTTATCCCAATGGGTGGAAGCCGGGTGAAGTTTTGGGGAGTGAATCTGATGGTGGTTTTCCTGGTGTCTGGTCTTTGGCACGGAGCAGGGTGGAATTTTTTGATCTGGGGTGGGCTGCACGGGGCCGGGGTTTGGCTTTGTGTGATGATGGGGGAACGAAAAATGCCGACGATTGTGTCGTGGGGAATCACGATGACCTTCGTGATGTTATCGTGGATTTTCTTCAAAGAGAGTGAGTGGAGTGTGGCGTCGCAAAAAACACGAATGGTGTTTTCTCCGGGGAACTACGGCCTCAATCCGTCTGCGATTCTTGGAGTGTTTCAAGATCCCAAGACCGTGATTCTTGCCGTGATTGTGGTGGGTCTTTCGGTCGTAGTGATGGCTGGTGAGTGGTGGTCACGGCGGAGCGGAGAACTCTATGGGGTGTTTATGAATCGATGGGTGCAGTTGCTCCTGATTGCGGGGATCTTCTTCCTGTCTCCATCTGAAGAAAGCCGCTTCATTTACTTCAATTTCTAGCGTTCGCTTTTTGCTGCTCACCTCGTCCAAGATTATTCACTCTCAGGGCAATGAAGTCCGGTTGCCTAATCTTGAAATCTGCCTTGTTGTCGACGTCCGCGGCTTTTGGGGTATTCGCTCCAAAGAGAGTCCCTTCGTGAGTTCGCGAGACATCTTGAATCACGATGACTGGGCGCGGAGGGACGCTGAGTTATTACTGAATCTAGCCATGACGATCGGGGGCTACTTGAACCTGCCACACCCTAAGTCTCGGCATCAAAAAACTTAGGAAGCGTGGGAGAATTCACTCCCTGGAAATGGCAAGAAATTTGTGGAGATCATTGTGAGAGCTTTCGATCCAACAGCTTGAAAGCATGTTCCGCTGCCTTGTATTTTTTTTGGCCATTTGAGGTTCAAGCGGACGACGACCAGTGATTGGGAGGGCCTCAATAAGGCCGCCCTGCAGTTAGGTCACTTGTCATGCCAAGGACCGCAAAGAATCAGAGGGCAACAGAGGAGCCTGCCAGCACTTGAGGGGGCTTGCTCATTCGATCCGTTTCAGAAGCTCTTTCTGGTCGTAGGTCCGAGGCTGGAGGCCTCAAATTGGTCGCGGCTTGGAAGCCTGATGTTGAGGCTGATAAGAGCGTGAGTTTTGAATTTTCAGTCACCTCCGGTCAGTCGCGCGTTTTGCTCCGGGAGAAGTAAGAAATCATTTCGATCGATTTGGAATCTGGTGAGAAAAACTGAGGGAAATTTGATCATGGAGAACCTTTGCTCGAAATGGAGTATTCGCAAGGTCAGGATCGAGTCTCAATGACAGCGTGTCTTAGGTCATTCACGGAGCCGAGGAGCGGAAAGTCTTCAGGAGTGCCGTATCCCCAAGAGAAGATGAGAGGGATGAGGTTAGCCGCTTTGGCAGTGGCCAGATCGACGGTGGAGTCTCCCACATAAGCGACTTCTTCGGGCGCGAGGTTCCAACCGGAGACGATTTGTAAAGCTGTAGTGGGGTCGGGCTTTTTTAGAAACGCTTTTTGATGACCGCGAATGGGTTTGAAGAGATGGGTTGGGAAGAGGGTTTCGACAATCTCCACGGTATATAAGTGGGGTTTGTTTGAGAGGACTGCCATGGGGATGTTCTCTCCATGGAGTTCTTCGAGGAGGGTCGTCATTCCGGGGTAGGGATGGGTGCCGGTTTTCCAGTCATTCGGATAGTGTTTTTGGAATCCCGCGACCACTTCGCCGGACCGAGTGCAGTGGTCGTTCCCGAGTGCACGGTTCACGAGGGTTTCGACCCCGTCTCCGATGTATCCTTTGACCGCTTCTTCCGGATGAGCTGGGAGCCCGAGTTCCTCCAGAGAATGGTTGAGTGCTGCCGCGATTCCGGGGAGGGAATCGACGAGGGTGCCATCGAGATCGAAAATCAGTCCGCGAATCACGGCCTTGCGATAATGGGAAAAGGTGAATTTTTCGAGGCTTGTTTTGACAGAGTGAGTTAGTTGTGGAAGTAGTCTCAGCGACATGAAATTCACCTTTTCAATCAAGACTCTGGCTCTCGCTTCCGTGATGAGCCTCGGAATGCTCGCTCCTGCTAACGCTGACGACGATGAGACCCCGCTCGGCAAGCAAATGGAAATCCTCAGTGGTTCCTTAAAGAAGCTTCGTAAGGCTGAGACCACCGAGGATAAGGTCGCTCTCGTTCTTGCCGCCCAAGCTGCTACCATCAAGACCCTTGCGTATCTCCCCATGGTTTTTTTGGACCTTAAAGATGAGAAGGAAAAGGCCAAGGCAACCTCCGGCTACAAAATGCTGGTGGGTCAGACCTACGTGAAGCTTTGCCAACTGGAGATGGCTTATCTCGCCGGTGACGAAGACAAGGCCGATGAAATCAAAGGCCAGCTCAAGGATCTCAAAAAAGAGGGTCACGAGAAATACACCGAGTAAGCTCTGCTGGATTCAATTTTTCAAAAACGCCCGATCAGATTATCTGGTCGGGCGTTTTTTAGTCGATACGAGATGAATTTGACGCCATCGGTGAGCGTCAGGGTGGAACGGGTTTCACTTCTTGATCCTTCTCCAGGCTTCGTTCCAGGGATTTCCCTGCCCATGACTCATGAAGATATTGTCTTCAATCGCAAGGGGGGGTGGCCTGTGACGGAGAACAGGGTGGCAAGAATAGGCGTTTTCACAGCAAGCAGCTTGGGGTGAAGGTCGTCAATGTCATGCTTCCGAGAGCGCCTGAAGCTCGTTTTCTGCTATGATGAGCTCATTTGCTCACATTTTTAAATTATCCGGATTATTGATCTACCGCTACGAGAGGGCTGCAAACCCTTACCATTACAGGAAAGGGGAGGTTCTGAAGGGGAGGAGATTATTTTTTTGAGAAAATTTGGAAGAAACGCCTTGCCAGATCGCATTTTATTCCTAGAGTCGCGGCCCCCAAATCGGGGTTGGCGTATAGAAATCCTTGAGAATTCAACGTTCCAGCTCCTTTATCAGATGATTAACTATCGGGTGCTCACCGGAAAAATGGCTCTTGCGAGGAATCTCGCTGAGTTCCCGGCGACCCTACCGGTTGAGAATCAGCGACATTTTCAAATCCTTTTCCTCCAAGAAAAACCTCATCTTAACAAACCTGCTTAACCGCCATCCCAAAACGATCGCATTATGCCCACAATTAACCAGCTCGTCCGCAAAGGTCGTAAGAAAGCAGTCACGAAGTCGAAATCTCCGGCTCTGAACAACTGCCCGCAGCGTCGCGGCGTTTGTCTCCAAGTTTACACCCGCACACCAAAGAAGCCGAACTCCGCTCTCCGTAAGGTTGCCAAAATTCGTCTCACCAATGGTTATGAAGTCATCGCCTACATTGGCGGAGAAGGCCACAACCTCCAGGAGCACTCCATCGTTCTTATTCGTGGTGGTCGTGTGAAAGATCTTCCAGGTGTCCGTTACCACATCGTTCGCGGATCACTCGATACCCTCGGGGTCGATGGTCGTAAGCAGAGCCGTTCCAAATACGGTGCCAAGAAGCCCAAAGCGGGCGCTAAGAAGTAATTTTCCTAATTTAATCTCTGACCAACCAATCCCATGGCACGCAGAAAAAGAGTCTACCCAGCCAAAGTTTACAAGGATCCTAAGTTCGACAGCCAAGTTGTCGGTCGCTTGATCTCCAAGGTGATGAAAGACGGCAAGCGCTCCCTCTCCGAGCGTATCGTCTACGCCGCTATTGACCGCGCCAATGAAGGCACTGATACCATCGACCCGCTCGAGATCGTCAACCGCGCCATCGAAAACGCCAAGCCCCGCGTCGAGGTGAAGTCCCGCCGTGTCGGTGGAGCGACCTACCAGGTTCCTTTGGAAGTAGACTCCAGCCGCTCCGAATCTCTCGGCATGCGTTGGCTCATCAACTTCGCTCGTGCCAAAAAGGGCACCCCAATGCACGTCGCTCTCGCCAACGAGATCAAGGATGCTGCCAACAACACCGGCAACTCCGTCCGCAAGCGCGATGATGTTCACAAAATGGCCCAGGCAAACCGTGCCTTCGCCCACTTCCGTTTCTAATTTCCCTTTCTGTTTCAAAGAATCTCTTTCCCGTTAGTATGAGCAAAGTCGTAACAGCCCCAACACGTTCCGTTCCTCTCGAGAGGACACGGAACATTGGGATTGCTGCGCACATCGATGCCGGTAAGACCACGCTCACCGAGCGGATTCTTTTCTACACTGGAATGATCCACCGTATTGGTGAGGTGCACGATGGTGCCACCACCACCGATCATATGGAGCAGGAGCGCGAGCGAGGAATTACCATTACCTCTGCCGCCGTCACCTGTGAGTGGATGCAACAAAAAGAGGAAGGCGTTTCCAAACTCTTTATCGGTGACAATCAGCGTATCAATATCATTGATACTCCGGGTCACGTTGACTTCACTGCCGAAGTAGAAAGATCGCTCCGTGTTTTGGACGGGGCGATTGTTGTTTTCTGCGGTGTCGCCGGCGTCCAGCCTCAATCTGAGACCGTCTGGCGCCAAGCCACGACCTACGACGTTCCACGCATCGTCTTCGTCAATAAGATGGACCGCGTAGGCGCTGACTTCGATGCGGCTGTCAAAGAAGTTCAGGAAAAGCTCGGTGCTCGCACCGTTCGCATTCTCATTCCAATCGGCTCCGAAGAGAATCTTCGTGGCCAGATTGACGTTCTTAATAAGAAGGCGGTCCTCTACAAAGACGACGACATTCTTGGTTCCACCTACGACATTGCTGATCTTGACGATGCACAGCTTGCTCTTGCCGAGGAAGCCTACGCCGAGCTTCTTGAATCCGTCGCTGATGTTGACGAGCAGATCGGAGAAAAGTTCCTCATGGAGGAGCTCATCACTGTCGCTGAACTCAAGGCCGGTCTTCGTCGTGCGACGATCGCCAACGAGCTGGTCCCCATCGCTGGTGGCTCCGCTTTCAAAAATAAAGGAGTTCAGTATCTTCTCGACGCTGTTGTCGATTATCTTCCAAGTCCTCTCGAAATCCCTGCTGCCGAGGGAATCGACCCGAAAGACGAGAGCAAGACCATCAAGGTGAAAACCTCCGATGATGAAAAATTCTGTGCCCTCGCTTTCAAACTCTGGGCCGACAAGTATTTCGGAAAACTCATCTTTTTCCGCGTCTACAGCGGCACCGTCTCCAAGGGAGACATGGTCTATAATCCACGCACTCAGCAAAAAGAGCGCGTGGGTCGTTTGATTCAGGTGCAAGCCGATAAGCACGAGGAAATCGAGACCTGCTTCGCCGGCGACATCGCCGCACTCGTGGGTCTCAAAAATGTCCAAACGGGCGACACTCTTTCTCATCAACAGGCAGGAGTTCTTCTCGAGCCTCCCAGCTTTCCCGAGCCCGTCATCTCGATGGCTGTCGAGCCTCGCACCAAAGCCGACTCTGACAAGATGGTCATTGGCCTCGACCGCCTCTCCGACGAAGATCCCACCTTTGTGGTCAAGACTGACAAAGAGACCGGACAAACAATTATCGCCGGAATGGGTGAGCTTCACCTGGAGGTCATCATTGACCGCCTCAAACGTGAGTTCGGTGTTCAAGCCAATGTCGGGAAGCCCCAGATCGCCTACCGCGAGACCGTAACCGCCGCCGCCAAGGGGGAAGGCAAGTTCATCCGCGACGGTGCCATGGCTGGCAAGGCTGTCTATGGTCATGTGATTCTCGAGATTTCTCCCAATAAACAAGGGGAGGGTGTCACCACTGAAGACAACGTTTCCGCTAGTGCTTTCCCGAAGGAGTATATGCCCGCTGTCATGAAAGGCATCGAGGAAGCCCTCACAAATGGACTCGTCGCAGGATTCCCCGTGGTCGACGTTCACGCCAATGTCCTCGGTGGATCCTTCCACGAAGTCGATTCAAACGACAACTCTTTCAAGATTGCGGCTATCTTCGCGATCAAAGAGGCCATGAAAAAAGCCTCACCCGTTCTTCTCGAGCCTATCATGGATGTCGAAATCGCGACACCCGATGAGTTCCAGGGAGATATCATGGGCGACCTTAACCGCCGGCGTGGTCAGATCCAAGAGATCGTGACCAAAGGCCCAGTCGCCAATGTCTCCGCTAACGTCCCGCTTTCCGAAATGTTCGGATATTCCACGGACGTCCGCACCCTTTCTTCCGGTCGCGCTTCCTACTCCATGGAGCCTCAGTGCTTCGAGGAAGTCCCTCGTAACATCGTAGATAAACTCGTCGCCGAGCGCGGTGGCGGTTACTAAAAACACCAATCATCCCACCAGATACCTTTCCATCATGAATCAGAAAATCCGCATCCGCCTTCGCGCATTTGACCACCGGGCCATCGACCGCTCCACTGTCGAGATCGTTGAGACCGCCAAGCGCACTGGAGCCAAAGTCGCCGGCCCTGTCCCTCTGCCCACTCGGATTGAGAAGTTCTCTGTCAACAGCTCGGTGCACGTGAACAAGAAAGCTGCCGATCAGTTCGAGGTTCGCACACATAAGCGTCTCCTAGACATCGTTGACCCCACCGCCCGCACTGTGGACGAGCTCAAAAAGCTCAACCTCCCCGCTGGTGTTGACATTCAGATCCACATTTAATTTCCCTTTTAACTTAATCTTTCCACTACGGAACCCAGACCCATGTCACTCGGAATCCTCGGTAAAAAAGTCGGTATGACCCGCGTCTTTGACGTAGAGGCAGGCTGTATGATCCCCGTCACTGTCGTCGACGTGAACGGAAACGAATTTCTCCAGGTGAAGACCTCGGAGAAGGACGGCTACTCCGCCATTCAGGTCGCCTATGACGACCAGAAGGAGAAGCGCCTCAATCTCCCTGATCGCACTCACCAAGCCAAGCAAGGTGCCACCGGCGCCAAGAAGCGAGTGCAGGAATTCCGCTTCGCCAGCGATGCCGACCTTCCCAACAAGGAAGAAGGCCATCCCGGCGCTGCTCTTTTCGAAGACGGCCAGTGGGTTGATGTCATCGGCACCACCAAGGGTAAGGGCTTCCAGGGTAACGTGAAGCGCCACGGCCACAACGGTCAGCCAGACGGTCACGGTCACATGATGCACCGCAGAACTGGTGCCATTGGTGCTGGCTCGACTCCCGCCCGCGTCTGGAAAAACCAGAAGATGCCCGGACACGATGGTGTCGTGAAGCGCACCACTCAGAATCTCAAAATCGTCCAAGTCCGCACTGAAGATGGAGTCCTCCTAATCTCCGGCGCAGTTCCAGGACACAATGGTGCTTATGTCACCGTCCGCCCGGCTCTCAAAAAGACAGCCGTCAAGTAAATCCAAGTTTAGAAAGAACCTGATCCATGTCAGCATTCACAATTCAAGACGCCGAAAAAGCCAATATTCAGCTCATCGCTGATGGTTCCAAGGGTAGCCAGGCTGTGCACGACCTCGTCGTTGCCTATCAAGCCAACCGCCGCTCCGGAACTGCCCAGACCAAGACCCGTGGCGAAGTCCGCGGAACTGGTAAGAAGATGTATCGCCAGAAAGGCACCGGTAACGCCCGTCACGGCGATCGCAAAGCCCCGCTTTTCGTCGGTGGGGGCGTCGCCTTCGGACCTCGCAATCGTTCCTACGCCAAGACCGTCCCTAAGAAGGTGCGCACTCTCGCTCTCCAGCGTGTCCTCGGTGAAAAGATCAACGCCGAATTAGTTCTCAATGTGAGTTCCTTTGAAGTCGCCTCCGCGAAGACCAAGGATTTCTCCAAGGCCGTCCGCGACCTGACCGACGCCAGTAAAGTGATCATCATTGGTAAGTCCTTCACCGAAGAAACTTACCGTGCCGAGCGCAACCTGACCTGGGTCCTTCTTCAGACCGCTGAAAACGTCAACATAGAAGAGCTTCTCTTCTGGGACGTCGTCATCATCGTCGATGACGCCCTTGAAACCCTCGCCAAGCGCACCGCCTAAACCTCAGCAAGCCATGAGAGATATTTACACAATCATCGATACCGTCCGCATGTCTGAGAAGGCTGCCCTTCTTCAGGAGAACGAGAACACCTACACATTCAAGGTCGATCGTCGCGCCAACAAAATCGAGATCAAAAACGCGGTCGAGAAGTTCTTTAAAGTGAAAGTTCTTGCTGTCCGCACCCTCAACTACGCCGGTAAGGCCAAGCGCCGTCGCCGCGCTGATGCCGGACGCACCGCCGCCTGGAAGAAAGCAATCGTCCGTCTCAAGGATGGTGATTCCCTCGACCTCCTCTAATTCCATTTTTTCGTAACCTCACTCAGAAAGGATCATTCCAATGCCTCTGAAAAGTTTTAAACCCGTCACTCCCGCGAATCGCTACAAGATGCTTCCGGGTTTCGACGAAATCACCAAGTCCAAGCCTGAAAAAAGCCTCCTCGAAGTTAAAAAACGCTCCGGTGGTCGCAACAATCAGGGCCGTATCACCATGCGCCACATCGGCGGTGGTCATAAGAAGAAGTATCGTCTCATCGACTTTAAAAGGACCAAGCGTGACGAAGTCGCAACCGTTATCGGGATCGAGTATGATCCCAACCGGACCTGCCGCATTGCTCTTCTTGAGTATGCCGATGGAACCAAGTCCTACATCCTTGCCCCGTCCGGTCTCACCGATGGCGCCAAGGTTTCCTCCGGGGAAAATGTCGAGCCTACTGTCGGTAATGCAATGCCGCTGAAAAGCGTTCCTCTCGGAACTGCCATTCACAACATTGAGATTCGCCCAGGCTCAGGAGGTAAGATCGCTCGTGCTGCTGGTCAGCAAGCCATCCTTGCTTCTCGTGACGAAGGATACGCCTTCATCAAGATGCCTTCCGGTGAGATCCGCAAGTTTCACGAGGAGTCCTACGCAACCATCGGAACCGTCGGGAACCGGGACCACATGAAGGAGGTTTCCGGTAAGGCCGGTCGTACTCGCTGGCAGGGCAAGCGTCCTTCCGTTCGTGGAATGTGCATGAACCCCGTCGATCACCCCAACGGTGGTGGTGAGGGTAAGTCCAAGTCCGGTGGTGGTCGTCAACACCTCAAGTCTCCCTGGGGACACACCAAAGGTCAGAAAACCCGTCGCAAGCATAAGAACAACACCTTTATCGTTGAGGACCGTCGTAAGGCCAAGCGTAGGTAAATTCTAATCTACAAGTCACTTCACCAAATTTTATTATGGCACGTTCATTGAAAAAAGGCCCCTACGTTGATCAAAAGCTTCTCGCTAAGATCGACGCGGCGGTCGAGTCTGGCAACAAGAAGCCCATCAAGACTTGGAGCCGTCGCTCCATGATCACTCCTGACTTTGTCGGGCACACCTTCGCCGTTCACAACGGTAAAACCTTCATCCCTGTTTTCGTTTCCGAAAACATGGTGGGCCACAAGTTGGGTGAGTTTTCTCCCACCCGCATCTTCAAGGCTCACGGCGGTATCGGTAAGAAGTAATTTCCTTTCGTAGAATCTTCGTCATGCGTTTTCCATTCACCAAATCCCTCATCACCGGAGTAATACTCTGCGGTGCTGTGATGGCTGGTGCGCAGGAAACGCCAATGGAAAAGCTCGAGCGTGAGAATCGCCAACTGAAACTTCAGTTGGAGAATGTCAACAAGAGCTTGGCCGCTGCTCTCGAAAGGGAGGACATCAAGACGAAGGCTCTCAAGGAAATCAAGGAGCACCTCGCACTCTTCGGAAAAGACTTTTTCGAAGGTGGCGATACCAAGCTCCGCCACGCCGTCACCGATTATCAGATCGCCCGCGAAAGTCTTGTGAATCTTGAGACCGCCGTTGGCAATCTTCTGCCACTTATCCAAAACTACCTCCGCACCGCGGTTGCTTCGGATCCTGAGGCCCGCAAGGCGGTAGAAGTTAAAATCCGAAAACTCGAAGTCGCATTGGGCCAGCGCCAGCAGCCCAAGCGCAAAGTCGAACAGGGGACCGCCCTGGAAGCACGCATTGTTACGATTGACTCCAATACCGGAGCTGTCGTAGTAAACGCCGGCTCCGATGCGGAACTTAATGTCGGCATGCGGTTCCGCATCGAGCGTTCCGGATCCCACATTGGTGACGCTGTCGTCGCCGTCACTAGGCCCAATGTTAGTGGCCTCTTGATGCAATCACTCATAAATCCTGAAGTCCCGGTTCAACCCGGTGACTTCGCCAAAGTCATTACTCTAAATTAACCGACAAACTGATGTTAGTTCGTTCGACCACCAAATACGCTCGGATTTCTCCGAAGAAAGCACGCCACGTTGTTCGTGAAATTCAGGGACTTGCTGTCTCTGATGCCCTCGACGCCTTGACCTATACGCCCAAGAAATCCGCTCACCTCATTGGTAAGACGCTTAAGAGCGCCATCGCCAATGCCGAGAACAACCACGAGCTCTCTGCTGACGAACTGATCGTCAAGGAAGCAACCGTCGGAGAGGGACCCACTCTCAAGCGTTTCAAGCCACGTGCCCGCGGATCTGCAGGTGCCATTCGTAAGCGCACCTGCCACATCTTCATCACCTTGACCGACGAGTTTGAGGCTCCTGAAGAGAAACAGCGTTCCGGAAAGCCCAAGAAACGCGACACCATTAAATCCCTCTTCGGAGGCAAGGCCAAGCCTGCTGCAAAGAAGGAGGAAGAAGCACCCGCTGAAGAGGCACCTGCTGAAGAAGCACCCGCTGAAGA
>JAPKDJ010000019.1 GCA_026421245.1 Akkermansiaceae bacterium
AAATCTTATCGAAGACATTCGGGAAGACAAAAAATCCCGTGCCGTTCTTGGGAAGCTTTTCCTTCCATGAGCAGCTCTGGGCCGCCCCCTAAAAATCCTTCTTGGAATCACCCTCAGCACCATCATCTGCCTCCCCAGCCTCTACATTTTTTCAGCCCTCACCGGCACGTCTCTTGGGATGAAAGAGATCATCCAGGGCATGGCAGGATCGCTCGCGCTCATTGCCAGCTTACTTCTCGGGTTCACCCAGGTCCTTTGGGTCTTTTCGCAATCTACCACTTCAGAAACCTTCTTCGGTTTTCTCGTCCTCGCGACCTGGCTCATCGCTCTCTTCTTCGGAACAGGATTCCTTCTCAAAATGTTCGCGCAAACCGGGACTCCCCAAACCGCCCCGTTGCGAATCTGGATCGGTATTTTTCTTCTCGTGACCCTACAAATATCCACCAGCCTCCGCCCCCTCATCGGTCGATCTGATTCCTTCTTCACAACCGAAAACGCTTCTTCCTTGAGCACTGGGGAATGATCTTTTCCAGCACCCGCGAATCGAACTCCGAAGAGGTCCAAAAGAGCCCAGCCCCCAAAGAAGGGATTCAAACGAAACCTCGAGGCGCCTCAAAAGCCAATCCGTTTCTCGACGAATAGAGTCAAGGAGGCATTCTTTTCAGAGTGTCCCTCTGAAACCATAGGCGGCCTAAAAACCGCCACTCCTTTGCTACTGACCTGGCCAATTCTTCCAACGCCCAATTGACGGTTCTCCAAAGAGGACATCATGCCAAATGACCTTCTCCTCAGTGAAGAGAAATTTCGCATCGAAGCTCTCTCCATTAAGGATCTGCCTCAGCCAGTAGGAATCATCTTCCCACATTCTCTCGAAGGGAATTTCGGTGATCTCGCACCAGTAAGGAATCGCTTCATCAGTGGCGGTGGGCGTTCCTTCAAACTTGGTAGCGGTGTAAACGTGGCAATGGATATCGGGTAAATCTGACATCGCAAACCAAAGCTCGCCGCGTTTCACGGGATCGAGACAGGTGATGTGGAGTTCCTCCTGGCACTCGCGGATGACGCACTCCTCAGGAGTTTCGCCAGGATCAATCTTTCCACCCGGGCCGTTGATTTTCCCCTCTCCGATCCCACGAAGTTTTTCAATGAGGAGAACCCTGCTCCCTTGATGCACAAACATCAGGGTCGCGTGAAGATCTGGTTCCCAATTCGGCCAATCTGGCACGTCGTTATGATGATTCCCGAGCATAGGCTTCTACAGAGTCGCAAGTGCAAACGAGGTTGCGGTCTCCGTGAACATTGTCAACCCTCCCCACCACAGGCCAAAACTTGTGACGGCGCAGTCGAGTTACCGGGAAGGCCGCTCTTTCGCGACCATACGGGTGAGTCCACTCGTCAGACATCACCATCTCGGCGGTGTGCGGGGCATTTTTGAGCGGATTGTCGGTCGCGTCCAGTTGACCACTCGCCACTTCTTCGATCTCCTCGTAGATGGATAACATGGCGTCACAAAAACGATCTAGCTCTTCCTTCGATTCCGACTCAGTTGGCTCGATCATCAAGGTGCCCGCAACAGGCCAGCTCATTGTCGGTGCATGGAATCCATAGTCGATAAGACGCTTGGCCACATCTTCGACCGTGATTCCACTGCGGCTCGAGAGCGGACGAATATCGATGATGCATTCGTGTGCCACCAACCCGACGCGGCCGGTATAGAGAATCGGATAGGATTCTCGCAAACGATACGCGATATAGTTGGCGTTCAAGATGGCCACACCAGTCGCTTCTTTCAGACCTTCCGCGCCCATCATGGCAATATACATCCATGAAATCACATTGATCGAGGCACTGCCATACGGAGCAGAACAAACGACATTGCGAGTGGATTCGAGAGTCTCGTGTCCGGGAAGGAATTCCACAAGATGCGCAGCGACGCCGATCGGTCCCACGCCCGGCCCTCCGCCTCCGTGAGGAATGCAGAAAGTTTTATGGAGATTCAAGTGGCAGACATCCGCTCCGATCATCCCTGGATTGGTGAGACCAACCTGGGCATTCATATTCGCGCCGTCCATGTAGACCTGCCCGCCGGCTTCGTGGATCTCTTTGCAGATCCCCTCAATTCCTTCCTCAAAAACTCCGTGCGTTGAAGGATAGGTCACCATTAGAGCGCCCAAGGTGTCGCGGTGAGTCTCGACCTTCGCGCTAAGATCTTGGCGGTCGATGTTGCCCTCGTCATCACAAGTGATGGGAACCACCTTGAATCCGGTCATCACAGCCGAAGCCGGATTGGTACCGTGAGCGGAAGTCGGGATCAGGCAGACCTTGCGGTCGGAATCCCCCTTGGCAAGATGGAACGATCGAATCGCCAGCAACCCAGCATACTCTCCTTGTGACCCGGCATTGGGTTGCAGCGAAACCGCGGAAAAACCGGTAATCTCAGCAAGCCAGTCCGAAAGTTCATCGAGCATGGCCCGATAGCCGATACTTTGATCCTGTGGGACGAAGGGATGGAGATTAGAAACCTCCGGCCAACTCAACGGCATCATTTCAGCCGCGGCGTTGAGTTTCATCGTGCACGACCCGAGTGGGATCATCGATTCATTCAAGGCGAGATCGCGTTTTTCAAGTCGACTGAGATACCGCATCATCTCGGTTTCGCTACGATAACGATGGAAGGTCTCCTGGGTCAGAAATTCGCTTTCACGCGGGAGAGGCAATTCGGCGATCTCGTCGGAAAGGGCGACTTCAAAAATCGCGGCAATATTTTGAACGTCCTCTTCAGTGGTGGTTTCGTCCAGGGAGATTCCGACACGCCCGTCGCCAAAGTCGCGGAGGTTGTATCCAGCTTCGCGGGCCTTCCCAAGAATACCAGCAGGAGCATTGACAGTGAGTGTGTCGAAGCACGACGTATTCACGACATCCGGCACCGCCTGGGCCAGCCTTGAGGTGAATCCGTGCACACGGCGTGCGATTTTCTGTAAGCCCTCCGGCCCGTGATAGACCGCATACATCGAGGCCATGACGGCGAGAAGGACCTGGGCAGTGCAGATATTCGAGGTCGCCTTGTCACGGCGAATGTGCTGCTCACGCGTTTGGAGAGAAAGCCGGTAGCCGGGGTTGCCCTGGGAATCGAGCGAAACTCCGATGAGACGACCGGGGATTTTGCGCTTCAGTTTATCAACGCAGGAAATGAAAGCGGCATGAGGACCACCGAAACCAAGGGGCACGCCGAAACGCTGACTTGAGCCGACACAAATGTCTGCGCCCATCGCGCCTGGTTCCTTGAGCACCGTGAGCGAAAGAAGATCTGCCGCGACCGTAAGGAGACCTTTCACCTCATGAACTTGTGCCGCAAAATCAGTAAAATCCCGAACATTACCGAGGGTGGAAGGATACTGAACAAGTGCTCCAAAAAAGCCCTCCGAGGGAGAAAAATTATCAACCGACCCAACCTCAACTTTGACTCCGAGAGGTTCGGCGCGAGTTCGAACGACTTCGATGGTCTGCGGGTGACATTCCTCGTCGACCCAAAAAACCGAACCACGTGGGTTCATCGTAAGCGCCAAACTCATCGCTTCCGCAGCGGCGGTCGCTTCGTCGAGAAGAGAGGCATTGGCAACATCAAGCCCTGTGAGATCGACGACCATGGTCTGGAAGTTGAGGAGGGCTTCGAGACGGCCTTGGGAAATCTCCGGCTGGTAAGGTGTGTAGGCGGTGTACCACCCGGGATTCTCAAGGATGTTTCGCTGAATCACCGGTGGGGTGATCGTGCCCGAGTATCCCTGACCAATGAGCGGCTTGAGAAGAAGGTTTGCCGAAAGCTTTTCCCTTAACGACGCCAGCGCCGCGTCCTCGGACAAAGCAGCGGGGAGATCCGGGGAGCCAGTCCACTGAATCGATTCGGGGACGACTTTATCTACGAGCGAGTCGAGGCTGTCGTAGCCAATCGCGTCGAGTAGTTCCTGCCGTGAATGATCCCACGGCCCGATGTGGCGATTGGCAAACGATGATCTCATTTAGCCTTTGGTTCAGGAAACCATGCCGGTGTAGGACGCGGCATCCATGAGACCATTGATCTGATCAGGACTGCTCACGCGAATCTTGAAGATCCAACCGGTGTCGTAGGGATCGCTATTAATCTTGGCAGGATCTGCGACGAGATCGATGTTGACCTCAATGATCTCACCGGAAATAGGGGCATAGATATCAGAAGCCGCTTTTACGCTCTCGACGACAGCAACGGGCGATGCTTTTTCAATATCACCCAGGTCGGGTAATTCGACAAAGACGACATCGCTCAATTCTTCCTGAGCATGGTCGGTGATTCCAATTGTGGCGATATCGCCTTGAAGGCGGACCCATTCGTGGGCACGGGTGTAGTTGAGGTCGGCTGGAACAGTCATAGCTGAAAGTCGTTTAGGTCTAATGTGGATTATTTGCGGTAGAAAGGCTTTTCAACAACCTTGGCCGAAATTTTTTTCCCTCGAACTTCGATGAAGACCGGTGTGCCCATCTGCACTTTGTCCACGGGCAGATAGGCCAGCGCAATCCCCTCTCCAAGATTGGGTGAAAACCCTCCAGAAGTTAGGACGCTCAGAGCCGTTCCCTCTTGATCAAGAACCGGATATCCGGGACGAGGTGGAGCGGCCCGCTCATTAAGTTGAAGGGCCATCAGCCGTTCGGACACTCCCTCTTTTTTCTGTTTCTTTAGAACTTTGGAACCCACGAAATTCCCTTTGTCCAAGGCCACAAAGAAGCCGAGCCCGGCTTCGAGCGGAGTCCGGACCGGAGAGAGGTCGGAACCGTTGAGGGGGTAGCACATCTCAAGACGAAGGCTGTCCCGAGCCCCCAGGCCACAGGGCTTCACTCCTTCGTCAAGAAGCGCCTTCCACCAATGCGATGCCATTTTCGCAGGGCAGAATAACTCGAAGCCGTCTTCGCCGGTATAGCCGGTACGACAAATGAGAAGACGCTCACCCTCATGCTTGAGATTGTCGATTCCGTTCCGGGAGGGCAAAGTACGACCCTCAGTAATCGTTGTGTAAATTTCGGGGGTCCTTGGACCTTGAACCGCAAGCCCGGCCCATTCGGAGCTTTCGTTTTCCAGGGTGATCCCCTTCTCAAGGTGTTTCCCCAACCATTCGACATCCTGTCCGATGCAGGAGGCATTGACGACGAGAAGAAAATGCTCCTCTGCGAGACGGTAAAGAATGAGATCATCGATGACTCCCCCGGCCTCGTTCAAAAGAAAAGTGTAGTGGGCATTTCCAGGTTCAAGAGTTGCGACTTCATTGGTGAGAAGTCCCTCGAGCCATGTGGCGGCATTGCCCCCCGAGACAAAAAGTTGCCCCATGTGAGAGATATCAAAGACTCCGGATGACTCGCGCACCGCCTTGTGCTCATTGATGATCGAGTCATACATCACTGGCATTTCCCAACCCGCAAAGGGGACAAGTCGACCGCCGAGGCTCCGGTGTTTCTGATCAAGAGGAGATAGCTTTAAGATTTCGCTCACTACCAAACTGTGTGAGTGGGGATGGAGCTTGTCAATCTGCCTATCCCGACCTTTGCTCTCGTTTGAGATGAAATTGAATTCACATCTGGAACACAAGTTTTCATGGCTGGCTTTTCCCGGCCTGATTCGTGCGATTGTCATGCTCCAGTGTGTGGTTTTCGCACTCATTCTGGTGAAACCCGAAACAGCTTCTTTTTTCGAAGTGACTCCGGAGGGACTGCTCAAAGGAGAATACTGGCGCTTGGTTGCTTGGGTTTTTTACCCCCTGGTCGCTCCTTATGGTCCATTCGGAACATTGATGAGCGTGATCTTCCTCATGTTTATTACGCGGATTGCATTCCTCTTCAGCGATTCACTGGAGCACGCGTGGGGAGAGGTTCGCACCTCGTTCTATGTCTACAGCACTCTCATTTGCCAAATCATCATCCTCTCCTTCATTCCCTTTCCGGGACTGGGAAGCCAGATGTTTTACCTGGCCATCTTTTTTGCATTTGCGACCCTTTTTCCCCATCACGAGTTTCTTCTTTTCCTCGTTCTTCCAGTCAAAGTCTGGATCCTCGCGACCATTAGTGCAGCAGGCTTGTTCTTGCAGGCGGTTCAAATCCCCTTCCTTTTCACTCTCTATGCGATTTCGCTCTTACCCTACCTTGTCTGGGCGCTTCCACGCATGCGCCACTGGGGGAAGCAGCGAAAGCAAATCGCAGCCCGCAGAGTCGACTATCAGGAAAAAATCAAAGGTGGGCCTGTGCTTTTCCACGAATGTGCCATCTGCAAACGAACCGAGGCTGACAATCCCAATCTCGATTTCCGGGTGGCTCCTGACGGTAAGGAGTATTGTCTGGACCATCTCGATGAAGATGGCAAACCTCGCCCGTCATGAGTGAGCTTCAGTTCTCCCCCCGCCCCGATAAAAAGGAACTCGACGAGTCCCTGGCCTTTTCTCCCAAGTTCGATGCCAACGGCCTGATTGCAGCCATGGCGATCGATCACGAAACACGGGAGCCGCTGATGCTGGCTTACATGAATGAGGATTCGTTGAAGATGACCATCGAAAAAGGCGAGGCGGTCTACTACTCTCGGTCCCGGCAAGAGATCTGGCATAAGGGAGCGACTTCCGGCCACACCCAAAAGATTCACGAGATCCGAGCCGATTGCGATCAAGACGCACTCATCCTCTATGTCACTCAGCAAGGAGCGGGGGCATGCCACACCGGCCGTCGTTCGTGCTTCTATCGTGCTATCAGTTTCCCAGAAAACAATCCTGTCGATCTGAAGTTCGTCGACGATGAGCGAACCTTCGATCCCGCAGCTGTTTACGGGAGTTAAATCAAATTCTATTCCATCCTTCGGGTAGTGATCTTCAAGGGAATCAAGATTTCTCCATAGGCATTTCTTAAGGTCCTGTTTGATATGTGGCTCACCGCCATCGACCGTGAACCTCATGGGCCCCTCAAGCTCAGCGCCCTGAACATTCGATGCTACTCCAAGTCTCAGGAAAAAGCTTCTGTGATTTATTGCTAGAACAAACAGCTATCGCTGCGGAACTGCAGCTTCGAGAACTGTTGCCCCGTGTTCCTCGCTCATCACAAGGATGCTAAAGTTCTTAATCTGACCAAGTCCAGTAGTACTGACACTGGCAAAATCGAACTTACCGCGAAGATCAGTGTAACCATCTTTGAAGAATTTGACTCCCTGAGTGGTGGCGGCATAGACCTTCACATAAACCTTGGGAAGGGCCTTTCCTGATTTTCCATGACGAACCGTGAGGAGGCCCATTCTTTCACTGAGGGTTGCTTTAAGATTATTGGCATAGACAGCCTTTGAGGCCCTCTTTCCACCACCGAGCACCTCCACAATGACATTGCTCGCCTGGTATTCATCGGGAAGCTGGAAGGACGTCTCCTTCGTTCCTTTGACCAACTTCAGATTCACCGACTTATTGGGCTGAATGATCGCAAAGCGGGACGTTCCGCTCGAAACAAAGGGATTAGTGCTGAAGAGGAATTCCAAGTCCATCTCGTAGTAGTTGACTGTCACCTCCTTAACATTTTCGTGATCGAGAGTTGCCTTGGTCCCTTCGACCGCAAGCTCAAGCGCCGGTTCACGGGCGGCAGCAGCTTGTTGCTCCTGTTCGCGATTTCCCTCCTCTATCAATTTCGGTGTTCCGCCCTCGATCTCGGCAATCTGGGCCGAAATATCAGCAAAACGTTCGCGCCAGCGATCGACCGGATACTTCTCATATTTTTTGGCAAGCTGACGGGCTTTCGCGAGGTCAGCCTGGTAGAACGCAGCGTAGGCCTGGAAGTAATCCAGCTGCATTTGGGTTTCGAGCTTTCCGGGAGCCACCGCATTGAGATGGGCGAGTGCTTCGCTCACTCGGTCCTGAAGGAAGAGGTAGTAAGTCACTCCCAATCGATCGATATCATCAAGAGTCTTCTGCTGACTAAGAACGCGAAGGAAGTTCTGGTACTGCCCTCGGATCACTGGGTTAAGAATGCGATTCTCACCCCCAAGCGCGTGCGCCCGGTTGTTGATGAGAGGTCTGTATTCGAGATGCTCGTATGAGCGACGATTGACGGGATCCACCGTGACGAGGTCACATTCAAGAGCAACTCCGCATTGGCGAAGAAAACCTTGCTGCATGAACAGATATTGCGCGAGATGATCCTTCGAATTATGCGCGACAGCATAGCTCTGAAGCGTTGGGTGATACATTCCGCGGACATCAAGAATAGCGAGAGCCTTACCGAAAAACTCAGCACTCTCCCGAACCCGCCAGGCAATTTTCAAGAGGTCAATCGCGTGAAGATTTCCGGTTTCGAGATACTTAAGGACAGCTACTTCCTCGCCCCATTGGCTAATCCAGGTCCATGAGGTTTCGTCAACCGTGGTGGGCTCGTTCACAACCTTAAGGGTCAGGGAATCCGAATGTGCAACCACCTCACCAGCCTTGGAGAGATGAGCAGGATAGACCGAAAACTCGCCTGCTTTCGGGAAATAAAAGGCAATCTCAAGTCGGTGGGTCGAGTAGGGTTCCAAACTCACTGGCTTGGTGGCAGTGGCACGCTGGCCCAGCATGGGAATGGCACCCTTCGGAAGCTGGGTAAGGACATCAAGAGTTTGGCGTGAACTGGTAGGATTGGTCACGACAACCTGGGCTCCGTAAACAACACCACAAACAAATTCATCGGTGACAAACTTATCAACTTTTTGTCCGTCCTCCATGCGGAAGCGATCATTGTGTTGATAGTAGCTTTGACTGACAAGAAGCGGCGGACGTTTGGCAGCCATACCGGCTTCCTTAATCTCGCGATGGAAAAACAAGGTGTTTCCGCCGGCAGTAAAATCAAGTCCACCATCTTCGATCTTATCAGTGTGCTCCGGCGCAACAAACGGGAGATCCAGAAAGGAAAGAGCGAGCATCATCTCAGCAAAATTTCCTGTAACTTCCCCAAGATGGCGGGAGCCAAAGCCAGGCTTGAGCCCATGCTTTGCAAGATCGAGCCAGAAACGATTCTCGCCGACAAGGTCGTAGGTGTGCTGCGAAATGCGCAGGTGATAATAGTGATTCTCAGCCCACTCTTTGGTTGGTTCAAGTGCGCGAAAGAGTTGTTCGACGGGCAAATTAGAGTCTTTATTTGCTGGGACGAAAAAGGCATCAGCCCCCTCGGGCACGTCGAAAGACGACGACGACCTATCGGACTTTGATCGTAGCTCAGCCAGGGCTTCAACCTTCTTCATATTCCCTCTTTTCTGAAATCCCCCGGCTCGCCCATTGGACGCTATTTCTTCGGACTCCATATCCTCGGCTCCGAGGGCTCGAAGGCGGCTAGACGGTTTTCTCTTTGAATCACCCAATGCCAGAGTGGCCGCTTCAAGCTTGGCGCCGGCGTAGGTATTTCCAAAAGCACCTCCGGTGACTGCCGCACCAAACCAGTAGCGGGACTGATCGAGGTCGGGAGTCTGAAGCGCGAGCCTGTTTTCAAGATCGAGAGCAAGAGCAGACTGACGTTTGGGATCTCCTTGGGAAAGAAGGATCCGTTCGACAACGTTGAGGCGGGAGTATTCGTGATGCTGGAAGTAATTTTGAAGCGGTTTACCGAGCAAGTAGTCGTCCATGAAAGTCCGGTCCTTTTTGTTCGCGAGGTGTGGAAGAACCACTCTCTTGAAGAATTCTAAATCTTTTCTCGAAAGGAAGAAGCTGAGTTCATGACAGGCGTATTTTGAATAGTTGGACTGCTTTTCCTCATCGGTGAGCTTGGGCCAATTGGTAATAAAACCGAACTCCCGGAGGGTTGCATCATCCTTCAAGGCAAGGAAATATCGGTGGATGCTGCCTAAGTGGTCAAAGACCTCAAACTGGGAATCGAGCAGATTCGGAATCTTGAGTGACTCCCCTTTTTTCAGGATGCTGACCTGTTCCTGCTCCGTGAAGTGACGTTTTTGGTCGAGGGCTTTGAGGAGACGGAGATCACGGAGTTGCGTCTTACGATCTGGAAGAGAAAGACTACGGTAGGTCGTCCCTTCAGGATCGACCAAGAGAACGTGGATGTGCTGACGGTCGCCAAAAGCATCAAGCTTGATCGTAAGCTTTCCATTTTTGTCCGGAATCAGGTTGGCGACGAGAACCGGGTCATTTTCGAGAAACTCGTAGGACGCACTCTGGGCGGGGACCGATCGTTTCCCAGCTTGTTTTCTAAGAAGGGCGCTGGGCGCCGAAGCCGGAGCTGGTTGAGCTACGGCCTTGCGGACAAATTTATCACCATCGGCGAGAATCTCCTCTCCGGTCTCGGTATCACGAACCGCCCACGGATTAAGAAGAAGCTCGGGACGAGTGAGCATGTTTCCCGGAAATTTTTGAGCGTAACGTCTTTCAAGGATGTAACGCAGTTCATCACCAAGGTTGCGGCCGCTGATATAGAGGCTTGGAAGATACCGGGCACGTCCGGTGATGAGGCCAGGTCGTTGCGAGCCACTGAGGCTGCTGAAAGGGTCGAACCCGGGAAGGAAACGAGTGGCGATCACGTGAACGCGTGTCAGCGGATCAACGCCGGAAACATCGATTTCAAGAGTTTCACCGATGGTTTTGATGCCCTTGAGATGGGAAGGTTGGCGAACCGGAAGTTCGAGCATCCGGCTCTCATTAAAGACGTGTCCTCGGGTGATCGTTCCCTCCGCTACGAGAATCTGAATTTCCTGTCCGGAACCTTTGAGAAGAAGACGGTAATCACCAGCCGAAAGATTGGCGGTGAGATAGCCGTCTATCAACTTCAGTTTGGGAAACTCATTGGCAAGGTTGCGGCCCGCCACTGATGAAAACAATCCGACTTCACGGTGATTGAGCTTTCCGACGAAGGGCACTTTAAGTTCCTGTCCGGAAACAAGTGTGATGACTTCAACGTGGTCACGACGATCTTTCTCGAGGGTCCATGAGCGTTGATGCCCGCTTGGTTCCCCAACTTGAATCCGGGTGATGTTGGCAAGTGGTCCAAGATCAATGGCTCCAAATTTTGTCGTTTTGAGGGTGGCAGTTCGCTGGTTCTTAAAGTTGGTATGATGAAATACAACGCTCAAGTTTTGACCCCCGAGTGGCTCGCCATTACGACCAAGAAACTCGATGCGGTATCGTTCACCGATCTTACCAAGGTAGAGATCTCCGACCCGTTCGCTTCCAAGGAATTCGTTGACGCCAAAGCTACGACTTGTCGTCAGTTCGATTTCCTTTCCTCCCTGACTGGCCACCTTAAGCTTCACCCGCAGAGTCGAGGTGAGATTTGTGAGACGGTCGGGAACCCGGAACTCGTGGACGAACTCGCGATCACTGGCGATCTTGATATCTTCAACCACCATGCTGGCAGGGAGACCGTCGAGGTTTGTTGACGAGAGCTGAAGGCTGGCACTTTCGATTTTACTCAGCGAGATCGTTTCTCCTGCAACAATCAAAGTCGGACGGATCACGATCTTCGCCTTACCACCTGTTCGGAGGGTTTCTTGTTCGAGGTGCATCCCGGCGCTCAGCTGATAGTTCTCATTGTGCTGAACAAAACTGGCCATAGTGGCAAACCCCTTCGGGTCCTGGACAACGATGGTGCGAATCCCGGGATTGTTTGAAAATGGAACGAGAGCACGCCCCTTGTCATCGCAGTCATATTGGCGTTCAGCGATCCACACGGAAGCCCCTTTGACGGGAGCATGCTGTTCGTCCAGAACTGTAATGAGTTCGCCCCTCGAGATCGTTTGATTGAGGATTCCTAGAGCCCCTTTTCGGATGACCGCGCGACTACTTTTCCCTCCACCGATAAACTCAATCACCCAAAGACCTCGACGTTGACCGATCGCAGGAATTTTAAAATCCCGGGCAACACGAAGTTGAGGCGCGACAGTGTATTCATGGACTTCGACATGGTTGGCCACCAGTCCATCGAGATCGATGTCGGTGCTCACTTCATCACGAAGGTTCCGGTAGTAGTTGAGAGTGTTAATTTCGAAGACTTTGACGATGAGCTTGGGAACATTTTTCAGGTGAACCTTGAGGGAAACGTTTTCTTTCAAGCCATAAACCTCTTCGCTTGTAGAATCAAATTCGATATCAACGCGGTCCTTGAGTTCCTGAAATTCCGCCGGAGAAAGAAGCGAAGCCCAGTCGGCTGGCTTGCCGATTCCATAGACGATTTTCGCTTCTGCAAAGACACCGCGAAGCCATGAATCACGGAGGAAGGGAGCAAACTTTCCGGAGTCCTTGGCATCCTTCAGGAAGTGCAAAAGGTAGGATTTCACGAGGGCTTCATCGCCTCCTCGAACAGGCGGCAAGGTGGTGAGTTTTCTGAAATCCTGCCCTAGATCGGCAGTATGGCGCCACACTGCAGGTTCTTTCTCACGCCACTTCGGGTTCAGGTAGGAGACATTACGAGGCAGGGCCAGATAGGCGAGGAAGCGCTTTTCGTTTTCCTGGCCAAGCGCCCGATCGTGGACGAGGCGCTGATGGAGCACATGGGCTTTCAGTGAATTGAACGAGGATGGAAGAGTGGCCGCAAAGTTCCAGGCCCGATCGAGATACGCTTGGCGAACTCCGGAAGAGGCGGCGAGATTTTCATCAGGTCCCGGAAGCAGCCGGGTGAGATAGGTTCCCACATAAACTTGTTGGTTGATAAGCCCCTGCTCCCCTTGAAGGAGCTTTTCCAGCTGCGCTTTTGTGAGGGCTCGGTGGATCGAGAATTCACCAAAGCCTTTGCTCTCCTTACTCTTTAAGTCAGTCAGGATAAGATCGAGAAGACCGGGAAGATCGGGAACTTTGACCCGCGACAGCAAATTGCGCCGCTCGTCCTGGGAAAGCTTGGGCTTTGACTCCAAGAAAAGGGAAAAGGCCGATTCGTCCAAATTTTGAAGGGTCGTCGATGAACGGAGGGCATCATCAAGAAACGCCTGCCAGGCAACCAGCTTTTGATCTAAAACGGAAGGGTGGTTTGCTTCCCGAGCCTTTCCTTCTTGTTGGTGGTTAAAGTTCAGACCGAGTTCCCTTTTCAAATACGCGAGAGTGGCCTGAGGATTATCTGAATATCGGATCAGAGCCTCGCGATTCTCGATGATTTTACGACCCGAGGAGTTCTGGAAGTGATTTTTCCACTCTGTCAGAACTCGATCATACTCCTTGATCTGCCGTTCATTTTGAAAGTGGAGGGCGTGGTAATAGTAGTAATCCTCCGTTCCTGGGATCAGCTGTTTGAGGGCTTCCTTACGATCCTTCGCAAGGGCGAACTCTTCAATAAAGCCGACGTTTTGCTGGGCTATGAGATTGGATAAAGTGAATAAGAGTACGGCGAGAAGCGATTTCATAGATTGCACGGTTAAGATTAGATCAAGGTGTTTCTAACTCATCGAAACGCAGAGTCCGAACTTCTTGGGAGATTTTTTCATTTTTTCCAAATTTACGCGGGCTTGCGAGATCAGCGCTGCGGCATTACAGATTCTGTGTGAGCGTGCTGGATCCCTACAAACTTAGATCGGAATTCCCTATCCTGCATCAGGAAATCAACGGAAAGCCTCTGGTTTATCTCGATAATGCCGCAACTTCCCAAAAGCCGCTGGCAGTCCTCAATTCCTCTCGGGATTACTACGAGCGGATCAATTCCAATATCCACCGAGGCGTCCACCGACTCTCACAAGCCGCAACCGCAGCTCATGAGACGGCCCGCCAGACCATCGCAAAACACCTCAATGCAAGCCGCCCGGAAGAAATCATCTTCACCTCAGGAACAACTGACTCGGTCAATTTGGTCGCTTCCGCCTTCGGCCGCTCCTCTCGCCTCAAGAAGGGAGACGAAATCATTATTTCCGGCCTGGAGCACCATTCGAACACCGTGCCCTGGCAAATGCTTTGTGAACGACTGGGAATAACTCTCAAAGTGATCCCTGTCCTCATCGATGGCACTCTTGATCTTGACGCTTATGATCAACTTCTCTCAGAGCGTACCAAACTGGTCGCGGTGAACCATATTTCCAACGCCTTTGGCACTGTGAATAACGTTATTCATATTTGTTCACAGGCAAAGAAAGTTGGGGCGCTGACTTTTGTAGATGGCGCTCAGTCAATACCTCACTTATCAATTGATACACAGTTGATTGGATGTGATTTTTACGCATTTTCAGGACATAAGGTTTATGGCCCCACAGGGATTGGTATTCTCTTTGGTAAATACGACTTACTCTGTGATTTACCACCTTGGAAAGGGGGTGGGGAAATGATCAAAGAAGTCACCTTCGAAAAAACAACCTACAACGATCCCCCCTTCAAATTTGAAGCGGGAACTCCCAATATCGAGGGAGGGATTGCCCTCGCAGCCGCCATTGACTTTGTGGATAACTTGGGAATAAGTTCAATCAATAAGCATGAATCTCTCCTAATCAAACGTACAGCCGAAATCATCGATGAGCTTGAAGGAGCCACAATCTATGGACCCGATGACCGAGCCGGTGCTCTTTCCTTCAACTTTAAGGGCATTCATCACTACGACCTCGGGACCCTTCTCGATCAAATGGGCTTCGCCCTGCGCACTGGTCACCACTGCTGCCAGCCGCTCATGTCTCGTTTTGGCATTACAGGCACCCTCAGGGCCTCTTTTGCCGCCTACAACACCATCGAAGAGGTAGAATCACTTGGCGAGGCTCTTAAAAAAGCTCTCATGATGTTGCGCTGATTCCATTGCCTTTCCGCTCATCCATGGCTATGGAAAGCGCGTGACCATCACCGAGAAGCAACAGGAATTACTCGAGGAACTTAATCTCTTCCAAGATTGGACTGAGCGCTACGAATACGTGATCGGCTTGGGCAAAAAGCTCCAGCCGATGGACGAAGCCCTCCATACCTCCGATCGTCTCATCAAAGGTTGTCAATCCCAAGTGTGGTTAGATTCCTCAGCCAAGGATGGCCAAATGTCCTTCTTGGCCGACTCTGATTCCGTCATCACCAAGGGGATGATCGCGCTTTTCGTTCGGGTTCTCGATGGCGAATCGCCGGAAGACGTCCTGACTGCCGACCTTTCCTTTATCGATAAAACCGGCCTCAAAGAGCATCTCGCTCCCACTCGCGCCAATGCCCTCACTCTCATGGCCGCCCAGATGAGAAAAGGAGCCCTCGAAGCCGGTCAGCAATAGTCATGGAAATCGACCTTGGTAGGACCAACACCAAACTCCTGCCCAGTCGCGAAGGGACCACAGCCTCTGACCTTGCCCGCCTCTCCTGACTATTCAAAATTTCCCTTCCTTCCCAACTCGTCATCGCGGGCTCCCTTGTTCATTCGGCTGACTTTCTCGACGGGCTCAGCATTCCTGTGATTCTTACCGAGGACAACCACGACGCCCGCGCTTGGATCTCTAAACGCAAGTTCCCCTTTCAGATTGTCCCGGAGCTACTCCTGGATCGTGTCGCCATCCCCCACGATCCGACTGCCCTCTCCACCGGCTCCCTCGGAATCGTAGGTCACCTCCATCCCGGAGCCCGGAGCGCCGAATCTCCCCGTTTTTTCCGAATTCAACGAACAACTGAGACGAATCAATTGATGCCCGCTCTGGTAATGCATAAAACTTGCGTTTACCTTCTTGACAAGGCGAGACGCTAACGCAACCTAATTGCATCTATGAAATGGTTCCTTTTCCTTTTCCTTGGCCTAACCGCGCACGGATTGGACGTTGCTTCCCTCCATCCGCTCATTACCGATGCCGTCAAACAAGTTGGTGGGAATCGCGTGTCCGTCGTTGAAGTCGTCAAGCCGGGCATGAACGTTCACAAGTTCCAGCCCAAGGCTTCCGATATCAAGAAAATGGCTCAGGCCCGCATCATTTTCGCTTCAGGAAAAAACCTCGAGCCCTATCTCAAGGGGCTCAAAGACAACCTTCAAAAACATCAATCTATCGTCGAAGTCGGCCGCACCATCCCTTCACAAAAGATCTCGAAAAAGGATCAAATCTACGCCTGTTGCCCTCATCACGCGGTCGGTGGCATTGACCCCCACTGGTGGCATAACATCAGCAATATGGAGCGGGCGATCCGTGTCATTGAAAAGGAACTAACCAAAGCCGACCCTGCCGGAAATACGACTTACGCCGCGAACTCCAAAGTGGCCCGTCAGCGCCTCGACCAACTCGAAGCATGGGCGAAAGGGCAAATCGCAACGATTCCCCGAGGCAAGCGCCACTTGGTCACCGCCCACGCCGCCTTTGGCTACTTCTGCAAGGCCTACGGATTCAAAGCCACCTTCGTGCAGGGCTTGAGCGCCGATGGCGAAGTGTCAGCGACCCAACTGGCCCAGTCGATTCAAGAGCTTCGCAAAGAAGCCATCCCCATGGTGTTTCCCGAGAAAACGGCCAACCCGAAAGTCCTGCAACAAATCGCTAAACAGACGGGTGCCAAAGTAGGCAAGCCTCTTATCGCCGATGGCTCCTCAAAAAGCTATCAAGCCATGATTCAGTCAAACGTCACTCACATCGTGGCAGGCTTAAAATAACGCCATGACTAAGTCTCCGCTCACCGCGACTCTCATTCCGCTCATTCCGCTGGCGGCTCTTGGGTGGCCTCTAGCCAAGGTCATTAACCAAAAAGCGTACCAACCGGTCGAAGTTGAAGACGTGGCCACCGGCCCGCTCACCACTGCAGATCTGGAAATCAACACCGCTCATCCTTTTAAAGAAATGACGGTGACTATTGGTGGCTCCTCTTGGTCCTTCGCTCCTGACGAGGACGTGAAGGAAATCCATTACGAGCGCGGCTCCAGGGTCACCCTTCTCGTCTCCGTGATCTGGCCTGAAGACACACCAAAAACAGCCCTTCGTCTCGAACTGCTACCCGAAGGAATCGAGACACGTTCCTACACTCTCTGGGGCCTCGGGGAAGCCACCGAAGAAATCACCTTCACCTGGGATGACCAACCATGAGCCACGAGCACCATCAACTTGATCTTGCTGGCCTCGGCTATAGCTACGGAGCGAAGGAAGCACTCAGCAGTGTTGAGTTCTCAGCTCACTGCGGCCAGCGACTTGCTCTTCTCGGCCCAAACGGAGCAGGAAAAAGCACTCTCATTCGACTCCTCGCCGGACTTTTGAAACAACAAGGCGGCATCATCAACTGGCGTGAAACCCCCATCGCAAAAGCCCGACGCGAGATCGCATACCTTCCCCAAATCGATCAACACCAACGACACTTTCCCATTCGAGTCCGCGACGTCATCGCGATGGGACGCTACCCCCATCTTGGACACCTCAAACGCTTCGGGGAAATCGATCGCGAGAAAACCGAAGAAGCCATTGCCACCATGAATCTCGGTGACATTGCCAATCGCCAGATCGATCAACTCTCCGGCGGACAGCAACAGCGCACCTATATCGCTCGCGCCCTTGCCCAAGAGGCCCATGTTCTTCTTCTCGACGAACCCTTCAACGGACTCGACATCGAGAGTCGCTGCCACCTCTCTGACAGCCTCATCGATCTATCCAAAAGCGGACATCTGATCATCGCCTCCCACCACCAGCTCGAAAGTGTGACCGAAATTTTCACCCACGCCCTTGTCCTCGACCGGAAACAAATCGCCTTTGGCCCCGCTTCGGAAGTCATGGTCAGCGAAGCCGTAAGACAGACCCTTCACTCCTGCCACCCCCATGCCCATGAGCGAGTTCTTTGAGATCCCCCTCTACCAGCGGGCGCTCCTTGCCACTCTCATCATTGGCTTCGTCAATGGATATACGAGTGCCTTCGTACTTCTCCACCGTAGTCCACTCAAACTCACCGCTCTGAGCCACAGCCTTCTGCCGGGCGTCGCCATCGCGGCGTGGATTTTCACACTCGGTGTCTTCAGCGCCTTCTTCGGAGCGGTCATCGCCGCCGTCGCCATTGGAGTGCTGACTGTTCTCTTATCCCGAGTCACCAAAATCAGTGACGACACCGTCCTCGCCGTTCTTTACACCGGAGCCTTCGCCGTCGGCATCATGGTCCTCCAAAAACTGGGCTCCAATCAAGATCTCGAAAACTGGCTCCTCGGAAATATCCTTGGTCTCTCGGACCTTGACCTCTGGATGAGTTTTGGTGTGGGCATCATCGCCGTGACCATGCTCTCGCTTTTTCGTCGGGCCGTCGTCATTAATCTTTTCGATTCCGAGGTCGCCGCAAGTCTCGGCATTCGCACCAGACTTCTCGACTACGCCTCTTTCACAATTCTCATCCTCGTTCTCGTCACTACCCTTCAGGCCGTCGGCTGCATCCTTGCCATCGGCATGATTGTCACTCCTGCCGCTATTGTAAGATCGTTCGTTTCCACACCCGAGGCCCTCTTTCCTCTTAGCGGCCTCGTTGGCGCCTTAGGTTCAGCACTCGGGCTCCTTCTCAGCATCCAATTCGGTCAACCAGCCGGAGCCAGCATCGCGGCAACCCTCGCCGGCTTATTCATTCTTTCGGTCATCCTTCGCGTCTCACTTCCAAAGATTCAGACATAGCCCCCTCGGGAGTGCGGTGGTTTGACACCGCACTCCCGGGGGCATCGAGATCCTGAAAGCCTCCGTGAAATCACTCTTCGGATAGGCTTTCCGGCTTCTCTTGAAATGCAAAACCATCTCCTCGTAGGACGTGAGTGTGAAGAGAGCATTGGCAATCCTTCATGGGTTAAGCTCGGATGAAAAAACTCCCTCTTCATGACTTTCAAACCCCCATTCCAATCCTCCTTTGAAAACTTCTTCAAAGTTCTCGTCATCGTGGTTCCCACCCGGAGCATTCCCCCGCTAACAGATTTTAAAAAAAAGAGGCCGACAGAAAGGAGAAGGCCATAGTTTGTCACGGACGGCGCGTTTTCGAGGAAGAATGATGGCCGAATAGTCCCCGACTATCACCATCACACTGGAAAAGCGTTCCCCGCTAAGAAGCGTTTTTAACGACTTTGTGAAAAGCCCCTATTTCGGCTAATCAGGAAACTCCTCCGGCAAGCGCCTTTGGGTTCTTTTCCTTTTTACTCAGCGCTTTACGCATCTTACCGATCGCCGCATTCTGCACCTGCCGGATCCTCTCACGACTCACCCCGAAATTGTGACTGATCTCCTCAAGAGTCATCACCTTTTTTCCATTCAGGCCGAAACGGGAGTCAATGATCGCACTTTCGCGCTCATCAAGAATCTCGAGCATATCGTCGAGTTCATCAAGGTAGTTTTTGTTCGCCAAATCATCGAGCGGGCTGATGGCATTCTCATCTCCAATCATCTCCGCATAGGTAGCCACAGAATCCTCGGCCACCGGTGCATCGAGAGATGCCGGGCGCTGGGCAGCCTGTTTCAGCAGGGCGAGCTTACGCTCGGGGATTCCCAGAACATCCGAAAGCATTTCGTTGGTGGGTTCCTCACCAAGCTCCTCGGCTAACATCGTCGTAATCCGACGAACGCGGGCCAACTTGTCGACAAGATGAATCGGGAGACGGATCGTTTTCCCCTGATTTGCCAGAGCTCGTTTGATGGCCTGTTTGATCCACCAACCTGCATAGGTGCTGAGCTTCCCCCCTTTTTCGGGGTCAAACTTTTCAACCGCCTTCATTAAGCCGATGTTGCCTTCGGAGATCAAATCAGCAAACGGGACACCATAGTTGGAGTAATCACGGGCCAATTTCACCACAAGGCGAAGGTTGGCCTTGATCATCAACTCCCTAGCCTTCTCATCACCCTCTTTGATGCGAGCGGCCAATTCGACCTCTTGCTCCGGGGTAAGAAGATCGGTCTTCATGATTTCGCGCATATAGAGGCGAACGCTGCTGTCAGTATCAGTATGGGACATAGTCTGTTTTGGGGGGGAGAGGTTTTACGCTCCGAGTTCGAAGAACACAGCAGATAACACGCCCCAGTCGACGTTTCTTACGAATCATTTTCATATTATCGTCAGCCTCTCCCGTGAACCATCCTCCAGAATCCGAGATCTTTCAGATGAGCTTGGTCTTACCCAACGGACTGCCCAACGAATTCTTACTGAGCTGATTGAAGACAAAGTCCTCAAGATGAAAAAAGAAGGGCGAAGAAACCTATATTCCATCAATCGGAAGAAACGCCTCCGCCACACTCTTGAGAACAAACACCGCATCGGAGAACTCCTCAATATACTGAGTTGAGCTCTTCCCTGGCTGCCAAAACATCGGCTCGCCATTCTGTCCTCGAGCTTTAAGCTCCCGTCATGGCAGCTGGAGGAAAACGCAAAGTCATCCAAAGCATTACAGTTGGAGACTTCCTGAAACGTCATGGGGATGACCTAGAACTCACGATCGAAGAACCGGCCATTGGATTGGATCGGCTGATTGAAGAACCGGCTGTCAACCGCCCCGGCCTGGCGCTCGCTGGTTTCGTCGATTACTTCGCGAAAAAGAGGGTTCAAGTTTTTGGGAATTCAGAGAATTCTTATCTCGAGAAGCTCCCCGACGAACTTCGTCTGGAACGCTTTACCATGCTTTGCAAGCAGGATTTCCCCTGCCTCATTCTTGCGCGAGGACATGATATCATTCCCACTCTTCACGAAGTCGCCCGGGCTCAAAACATCGCTATCCTTCATTCCCCAAGGCAAACAATGTCCGTCCTTAATGCGGCGACGATCAGATTGGAAGAGGAGTTCGCACCTCGAACCACTCTCCATGGATGTATGGTGGACTACCGTGGTATCGGAGTTCTCATCATGGGAAAGAGTGGCTCTGGAAAAAGCGAAACAGCGATCGGCCTGCTGGAAAAGGGTGCCGCCCTTGTGGCCGACGATGTCGTGAATCTGAAACAGGTTGGGAGTGATCTCTCCGCTACCGCCAAGGACTTTGCCCGAGGCTACCTTGAAATGCGGGGCGTCGGCATCATCAACGTCGCCAACTTATATGGACTCTCCGCGATCCGCCCTGAAAAACGACTCGATTTGGTTGTCGAACTAAAACCGGAAACCGACTTAAACAAAGTTGACCGCCTTGGCATGTCCCAAAAATCTCTCCAAATTCTCGATACCGAAGTTCCCCTCGTCGAAATTCCGGTTGCCGCCGGCCGGGACACCGCCCGCCTAATTGGCGTGGCCGCCCTAAACCTCCAGCTCCGGCGACTTGGCTACGACATGGCAGATGAATTCAACCAAAGAGTCCTCGCTCAAATGAGTCCGGATTCAAATGCCTGATCATAAAATCACCTGGTCAGTCTATCTCATTCAATGTGGAGACAGCTCACTCTACTGCGGCATGTCCAATGATGTTCTCCGCCGATTTTCCGAGCACCAATCCCAAAGCCCCAAATGCGCCAAATATCTCCGCGGGAAAGCACCTCTCGAACTGGTCTACCAAATGAAAATCGGGACCCGATCCGAAGCGGCGCGTGAAGAAATTCGCATCAAGAGCCTGACACGGGCTGCAAAAATAAAGTTAATCTCCGGAATCCTAACGGACGAATAATGCTGCAAAATTGGATTTTAATGATGCGCTCGAACAATCAATTATTATAATAATATCCGTTATGAAAATCATTTGGCTCGTCCTGCTTCTTCCTTTTCTCGCCCAGTGTTCCTCATCGAACTCAACCTCGAAACATCTTCCCTCCCTCTCCAGCCCCGCCCGCGCCCAGGCTTGGGGTCAGTCGCTGGTGCTCCTGACCAAGGACGGCTATCAAAAAACTTATATCAACCCTTCAAATCCAAAGGAAATCCTCCGCATCATCGCCTCACGCCAAATGATGCCTTTCTTTGCTTATCCCCCAAATATCAAAGGCATTGAAACTCGGGCTAACACACCCCAAATCTGGCAAAGTTCTTCTGTCAACGGAACCTCCATTAACTGGTATCAGTCCACCTACTCTTCCTCCAACCGCGCTTCCGTTTTCCGCACGCTCGGAGCAGAGCTTAAGGATCGCTCCGGTGGTAGAGGCCAGTTTAGAATCGAGGCAGAAGGCACAAAAAATCAGATGCAAACCTGGCTCAGCGAGCTTAGGATCGGTCAATAATGACCGCTCCAGAAACCGCCTTCATCACTGGGGCCAATGGTGGTATTGGCTCCGCTCTTGCCCGAAAGCTCTCAGCTGCCGGCACCCGGCTCGTCCTTGCCGGACGAAATGAATCCCGACTCACCGCCTTGGCTAGCGAACTAGGCGTCAAAGGCCTCGTCTGTGACTTCACCAAGCCCGAACAAGTCGAAAATTGTGTCAATGGTGCCCTTTTCGAACTCGGCACCATCGAAGCGGCTGCACACTGCATTGGCTCCATCCTTCTCAAACCAGCTCACCTGACCTCAATTGAAGAATGGCGCTCTACCATCGACACCAACCTCAACTCAGCTTTTTACCTTCTAAATCAGCTAGGTCGCCCCATGAGCAAATCCGGAGGCTCCATCGCTTTTGTAACTTCGGCCGCCGCTGAAAAAGGCCTCTCGAATCATGAAGCAATCGCCGCCGCCAAGGCGGGAGTTGCTGGCCTCACCCGGGCCGCTGCCGCGACATACGCTAAAAACAAACTTCGGGTTAATTGTGTCGCTCCCGGCCTAACCGACACCCCCTTGGCCGCCCCAATCACGGGAAATGAATCAGCCCGAAAATTCTCCGAAGCCATGCACCCGCTCGGGCGACTCGGCACCGCCGAAGAAATCGCAAGCGCCCTTTTCTTCCTTCTATCCCCTGATAACACTTGGATCACTGGACATTCGCTTTGCGTTGATGGAGGGCTTTCATCCCTCCAAACCAAGTAGGCAGATTATCCTCCGTGCCAGTGAAGTTTTTTCCGAAGAGTTTCATAGAACGAGTGCCCGGGAAGACGCACCAGACGAAGAGTGCTTTCGTGGCAACTTACCCGAACAATACTGTCTTTCTCAATGCGCAGGATATCCCGACCATCCACCGAAAAAAGAATCGGCTCCTCTCCATGACCAGCTGGAGACAACTCGATCACCGAAGTCTCCCCCACCACCAGTGAGCGGTTACTCATGCTGTGCGGACAAATTGGAGTGATCACAAAAACCCCCGCATGAGGCCCAAGAAGCGGGCCACCTGCCGCCATAGAATAAGCTGTCGATCCCGTCGGCGTAGCCACGATCAGACCATCTGCCCGGTAGTGATTGAGTAACTCGCCATCCACACGAGCTTCCAACGAAACCAATCGCCCCGTTTCACCCCTCATCAGGACGGCTTCGTTCAATGCCAAAAACTCGTGAGCTCGCCCCCCCTCTTCAATCATCTCCACTTTGAGCATACTGCGCTCCACAATATTCATCTCTCCCGTCGCCAGATGATCACTCAGTAAATCCACTTCCTCATCCGTGCACGCTGTCAGGAAGCCTAGAGTTCCAATGTTCACTCCCGCGATTGGAGTCGGGGTTGGGCCAATACGATGAAGCGTCTCAAGTAAAGTCCCGTCGCCACCCAACGAAATCACAAGATCGACTTTCTCTGCGAAATCATGTTCTCCCACTTCTTGAATCAGGCACGCCGTCTCCTCCTCCAAAACAACTTCGATTCCTCGCTTCGAAAAGCTTTCACGAACCCTTTGCACCGCCATGGCGGCATCGGTTTTGCGGGGATGGGCGACAATCGCGACTCTCACGATCGGAGGCTAGCACCCTCGCAGAACTCCCGCAATCGTTCCTTGCCTCCCGCCCCAACGAAAGACATCGTTTCCCCATGCCGCTGACCCCAGAAGAAGCAGAACGCTACCTTCGCCAAACCATGCTTTCGGAAATCGGGGAAGCCGGGCAGGAGCGGCTAAAAGGCTCCTCAATCCTTTGCATCGGAACTGGTGGCCTTGGCTCTCCCGCCATCCTCTATCTCGCAGCAGCAGGCGTTGGTAAAATCGGTCTCATCGATCCCGACCAAGTCGATCTCTCCAATCTCCACCGCCAGATTCTCCACGACACCGAACGTGTTGGCACCTCGAAACTCGAAAGCGCGAAAGCCCGCCTCCGCCAAATCAATCCCCACGTCGAGGTCGTCCTCCATCCGGGTCGCTTTGAACCCGAAAACTGTCTCGATCTCCTCGCCCCCTATGATGCCATCCTCGATGGCTCCGACAATTTCCCCACCCGCTTCGCTGCCAACGACGCCGCCTACTTTCTTAAAAAGCCCCTCATCCACGGAGCCATCTTCCAGTTCGAGGGACAAGTCACCGTCTTAGCCCCTCACCTCGGAGGCCCCTGTTACCGCTGCCTCCTCCCCGAACCTCCGCCCGAGGGCGCGGTCCCAACCTGAACCGAAGCTGGTGTCCTGGGCGTGCTCCCCGGAATCGTTGGTAGCCTCCAAGCCATGGAAGCAATCAAGCTCCTCGCAGGTATTGGCAAACCACCTTTGGGTCGCCTCATCCACTACCGTTCCCTCACCACCGCCTTTCGCGAAATCAAAATCAAACGCGACCCCAACTGTCCGCTTTGCAGTGAAAATGCTACGATCACCAAACCTCCCAACGATCAAAAAGAAATGATACCTCTTCCTGAAATCACCACTCTCGAACTACGACAAACTCTCGCTGAGGGCTTCGACGGCATCCTTCTCGACGTCCGTGAACAAGACGAGTATTTCATGGCCCACATTGAAGGTTCCCAGCTCCTTCCCCTTAGTGGATGGCCCGATGCCGTCACCAACCTCCCTAAGGAGACCAAATACCTCGTCCATTGCGCCGTCGGCATGCGCAGCGCCCGCGCCGGCGAGTGGATGCTTCAACACGGTTTCACCGACGTCACCAACGTCGCCGGCGGCATGAAGCAATGGCTCCAGGAGGAGTGACTCAAAGCTTCACCCCTAATCTCACTTTATAGTCGCGCTTCTCCGCGCCCAGAGGCAGCTCCACGGCATCAGAAGGCCCCCGCCCAACTACTTGGGGATTTTTAAAACAAAACCGTTCGATCGGCAGATCATTCCCAAGCTCCCTCGCATCAACGGAATCGCTTTTCCCAACGCAAACAATCTTCGAAGGCTGCGGAAAAATCACTGATTTGAAGTCGCTGAAAGCTTAATCACACGTGTCTTGGCAAGATCATCGTGAAGACAGTTCCGGTCACCACGGAAAATCAAAAGGACATTCACCAGAGCAATGAATTGCCCGATAAATGGAATTGCGGTGAGAGCAGCCATCAGAGCGTAACGATTAAAAGCAATGGTCTCAGCCGCAGCGGGAGAACCATCCAAATTCACCACCTGGATTTTCATCACTTTCTTCCCAATACTCTGCGATGATTTCTTCCAGAAAGTCCACTGAACAGCGATGTAACAAATGAGCCCTATTAAACTAAAAACCAAAGCGCCCACAATACCAAACCCCGCTCCCCCCTGGAAAATCTCCATTAGGGTCTCCGGATCTTTTTGAACGAAAATTGGGGTTAAGACAGCAATGAGCACCAGGGAGACTGGCACCATAATCAAGACATCGATCATTTTCCCAAAAAATCTCGCGCCCAAAGTGGCATAATTGTGTGGCCCGGGCGCACCTGACAGTGGGAGGGGGCCTGGGGAATCGGTAGTTGGCGCAGCGTATGGATTTTCATCGGACATAACAGGGTTGCTTAACATGATTCATTGCTCCTCCTCAAACCAAAAACCCTGTTCATTGAAAATCGTCGCTTTGCGGGCTTCAGGAAATTCAATGTTCATTCCCGCCCGACTGCGCTAACACCCGCTTTGTCCATCCAATCATGTTCGAACTCCTCCATACCGATCCCCACTGCAAGGCCCGCCGTGGCCGGCTCACCACCCCGCATGGCATCATTGAAACGCCCATCTTTATGCCCGTCGGCACCCAGGGATCAGTCAAAACCCTCCACCCGGACGACCTCCACATGATTGAAACCCAGATCATCCTTGGAAACACCTACCACCTCTGGCTCCGCCCCGGCACCGAGGTCATCGAAAAACTCGGCGGCCTCCATTCCTTCACCACTTGGGACGGCCCCATGCTCACCGATTCAGGGGGCTTCCAGGTCTGGTCCCTTTCAAAAATTCGAAAAATCACCGAGCAAGGCGTGCAATTTCAAAGCCACCTCGATGGCACCAGCATGATGCTTAGCCCTGAAAAAAGTATGGAAATCCAATCCATCTTTGGCTCCGACATCGCCATGCTCTTTGACGAATGCCCCCCTTATCCCTGCGAGCGCAAATACGCCGAGGAATCCACCTCCCTCACCACCCGATGGGGAAAGCGCTGCAAAGACTGGATTGAAACCAACACCCCCACCAGCGGTAACGGCCGACAGCTCCACTTCGGCATCGTTCAGGGAAGCATCTATCCTGATCTCCGCGAGGAATCCGCCCGCGCGCTCGTCGATCTCGATCTCGACGGCTACGCCATTGGCGGGGTCTCGGTCGGGGAGCCGGAGGAAGAAATGTTTGCCGCCATTCAAAATACCGAACCATTCCTTCCACAAAACAAGCCCCGCTACGCCATGGGGCTTGGAACTCCCCCCCAGCTCCTCGAAATGATCGGACAGGGCGTCGATATGTTCGACTGTGTTCATCCCACCCGCTGCGCCCGCCACGGACAGGCCTTCACTCCGGACGGCCCCATTCACATTAAAAACAAGGCTTTCGAGTTCGATGCCGCGCCCCTCACGGAAGACGCTCATCCCCACGTCGCCCGCTTCTCCCGCTCTTTTCTCCGCCACAGCTTTCGGGCTGGAGAAATCATCGCTCAACGCGTCCTTTCTTTCCACAATCTCCACTTCTACCTCAAACTTATGGAAAATGCCCGGTGCGCCATTTCAGAGGGTCGCTTCCGCGAATTCCAAAGGGAATTTGTCGCTCGCTACACCGCGAACTCGAAATGAGTGATTCGAAATGCATCAAAGACTCTGAAATGACTCGGTTTAGAGTTGCTTTCCTTAGCTAATCCTAGTTTTTTCCTCCTCGTGACTTCGATATTTTCAATTTTCGCCCAGCAAGGTGGCGGCGGCCTTCTTGGTAATCCTATCGTCATGATCGCCCTGATGATCGTGATGTTCTACTTCCTGCTCATCCGCCCTCAAAAAAAGCAGCGTAAGGAGCAAGAGGCCCGGATCGCAGCCATGACCAAGGGTGACAAAGTAATCACGATTGGAGGAATGCACGGGATCGTTCACCATATTTCCAAGGAAACCGTCACCATCAAGATCTCGGAAGGCGTCTTCGTCCCCTATAATAAGGTGGCCATCGCCACCGTCGAGACAAGTGGCAAGGGCGATAAGAAGATCGAAGACAAAGCTGCCGATTCCTCAGACGACAGCAAGGACGCCTAATCGGCCGCAGCTTCCCTTCCGAAATGTCCTGCATTCTTCCAACCCAAGCACTCAAAGCTCTCTTCTTGGGCTTTTTCTGCTGCCCGAGTTATGCCGCCTGCAAGGATCAAGAAGCAGAGTCAGCCGTAATGGAAGTAACCGAGAAAGAATCTCCAACGATCCTGCTGGCCCTGAAAGAGGTTCATTCTGATTCTGAAAAGATGAAGCCCGGCTCAGACTGCATCACCGTCATCTTCGAAGACAAATGCCTCATCACCCCAACCGTCCAAGCTGTTCTAGGACGAGACTTCGTGATCAATGGCCTTAGCGGCAGAGCAGAAGTCAAGCGCGCTGCCGCCGTTCTGAACGCCGCCGCCGCAACAAAATAAAATAAAATAAAATTTCCACTCTCAATTCCACTCAATCAATGAACCTTCAAGACTACCCCCTCCTCGTCGTTGGCACTGGTATCGCCATCGTCGCACTCATTTTCTGGTATGTTGCGACCGAGATCAACCGCCGCAAGCGCAATGTCGGAACCATCGCCATTGGCATCGTCATCGCGCTGTGTCTCGCCGCGATTTATCCACCTTCAGAGAAGCTCAAAGGCGGTATCGACCTCATCGGAGGCTCATCCTTCATCGTTGAAGTCCAGCCCGGCACCAACCGTGCCAACGAGCCTCTCCCTGTGACCAAGGAAGCCATTGACCAGGTCATTGCGACTCTCTCCGACCGACTTTCCAGCAGTGGTCTTACCGACAATCTGATGCAGCCTCTTGGCGATGATCGGGTCATCATTGAAATGCCAGGTGTGGGTGACGAGCGTCGTGCCGAAATTCGCGATATCATCGAGCGAACCGCCCGCCTTGAACTCAAGGAAGTCCACACCGATAGTGATCGCCTTGCGGGTCCCGTTGATTCCGGCGACGCCCTCGCCCCTCCGGGATACCAACTCTACCAGCTCCCCATCGTTGACGAAGAAACTCAAAAGAAAATTGGCGAACGCCCCCTCCTTCTCAGTCGACGGAATATCGTTGGTGGCGAATCCGTGCAGAATGCTCGTATCGTCACTCAACAAATCGGCACCGTTGCCGTCACTCTGAAAAAAGAAGGTGGAGAACGGGTTCTCAACTCAACAAAGGCCATGAAACTGGGCCAAGACCGCATGGCCGTTGTCCTTGATGGCCAAGCCCTCATCGCACCCACGGTTCAGGCTAAGCTTGGCCGCGACTTCGTCATCAACGGACTCGACGGCAAAGAAGAAACCCGCCGCATCACCAAGGCTCTCAACAACCCGCTCAAGAACCCGCTCAATATCCTTTCCGAACGAAACGTCACCGCCCGTTATGGTAAGGAAGTTGTTCGCCAAGGTATCACCGCCGCCATCGCCGGCCTTGGACTCACTCTTCTTTTCGTTCTGGCTTACTACCGCTTCGCAGGCCTCGTGGCCCTCGCAGGACTGATGATCAACATGCTCATTCTCTTTGGCTGCATGGCCATGTTTGGAGCAACCTTCACTCTTCCCGGAATTGCAGGAATCATTCTCACCATCGGTGTCGCGGTCGATGCCAACGTCCTGATCTACGAGCGACTGCGAGAGGAATTGGCCGGAGGGAAATCCCTCAAAAATGCGCTCAAGGCCGCTTACGAAAAAGCCTTCAGTGCCATCTTCGACGCCAACATCACCACCCTCCTCACCGCCATTATCCTTCTTTGGCGTGCTTCCGATCAGATGAAGGGCTTCGCCATCACCCTCACCATTGGTATTCTCTCCTCGATGTTCGCGGCCCTCCTCGTGACCCGTGTCATCTTCTTCTGGGGCAGCGACATCGGGGCCTTCAAGAAACTCAGCTTCATGAACCTGATCCCGGAGCGGACCATCAAGTTCATGCAGATGCGCAAGCCCGCCTTCTTACTCTCGGCCCTCCTTTTCATCGGCTCCCTCCTCATCGTGGGAACCAAGCGCGACTCCGCTCTTGGCATCGATTTTCTCGGTGGAAGTATTCTCACCATCCAACTTGAAGACGGTCAGGAACTCAGCGCCGCAACAGTCAAGGCCGCCATCGGCGACCTCGATCTGAACAAGAATGCCACCGCCCAGCTTGAGACCGTGCCAAACAGTGATGGCGGCATCATCACCCTCAAGTGCGGCACCGATGACATTCAGATGATCAAGGACGAACTTCGTAAGGACATCCAGATCCTCGGGGACAAGAACGAACTAGGAGCCTACAATCTCACTATCGATGAAAACACCATCTCCGCTTCCCTTGGTGGTGAGTTCCTCAAAAACTCAATCATCGCACTCGGTCTTGGGCTTCTCGCCGTCCTAATCTACATCAGTCTTCGATTTGAGTTCTCCTTCGCCGTGGGTGCTTTTGCCGCACTCTTCCACGACATCGTCATTTGTATTGGAATCGTGATCATCTTTGGCACCGAACTCTCCCTCATCCATGTGGGAGCCTTCCTCACCATCGCCGGTTACTCCATTAACGACACCATTGTGGTCTTTGACCGCATGCGCGAATCCCTTCGAAATAAGCGTGGTAATGTCATCGATGTGATGAACATCGCCATCAACGCCACCCTCTCTCGAACCATCCTGACTTCGGTCACCACCTTCGTAGCGGTCCTAGTTCTCTGGATCTTTGGTGGAGCCGCTCTCAAGGACTTCTCCTTCGCCATCATGATCGGTGTCGTCGTCGGAACCTATTCCTCAATCTTCATCGCGGCACCTGTCGTCTACATCTGGAGCAAAGCTCGGGGAACAAACCTCCGCAAAGAGCTCCTCGATGCCGACCTCGATATGTCGATGCAGATCAGCGAACCAGCCGAGTAACTTTCAGACATCTTTCTTCAAAAGCCTATCCGAAATTGCTTCGGATAGGCTTTTCTCGTCATTGCCAAAACCACTTTAACCTTCTAAACTATCTCCTGATGAATCGTCCCGTTTTTGCACTCTTGGCGTCCTTCACCGTCTTTTCGACCAGCTTTGCGCAAGACACACCCACCGTCACTCCAGCCATTTTAGAGGAATCCTCACCCCTCCTCGGAGACGATGGTTCCCGCGTCGCGGTCCTTGGCTACCACGTCTTTCATGCCACAAAAGAGGCCAGTCAAATGCGCATCCCGACTGCCAAGTTCAGCGAGCAAATGAAGCTGATTAAAGATTCCAACATCCCGGTCATTTCGATGGCGCAGTTCCTCTCGTGGCGACGCGGTGAGATTGAACTCCCCCCTCAATCCTTTTTAATCACGATGGATGACGGCTGGAAATCAGTTTATTCGGAGGCTTTTCCCATCATGAAGGAGCTCCAATTTCCGTTCACCATCTTCCTCTACAAGAACTACGTCGGCTCCAATCGCGGCGGACGGGCCATGTCTCTGGCCATGATCACCGAGATGCTCAAAAGTGATCTCTGCACAATCGGCTCGCACTCCGTGAGTCATCCTTTCCCCGGCAGGGTCAAGCAAGCCGCCAAACAGGGCTCTGAAGTCTATGACAAATTCCTCCGCCTCGAAATGGGTGAATCAAAAAAATTCCTGGATAAAACCTTCAAAACCGATCTCACCACTTACTCCTATCCCGGGGGCTACCATACTGACGAGATGTTCCCTCTCGCCGACGAATACGGCTACGACCATCTCTTTACCGTGAAACCGGGCAAGATTCGACGCGACTCTCCGCAGTATACATTACCCCGCTATATCGTTCTCGGAAATCACGACGGGGCCTTTCGTGCCGCAATGATCTTCCGCAATGGAGCCCGGGTCGCCGCTGCCCCAGTTACTCTCCCTCATCCTGCCCAACCAGGATCCGGTGAGATCATCACCTCCCGCCTCCCCACGATCAAAGTAGACCTCTCTGCCGTTGAGGACCTCGATCCAGATTCAGTCGTCATGCGTGTCGCCGGATTCGACAAGGTTCCTGTCCAAATGAATCCGCAAACAAAGGTCTTTCAATGGACCGTGAGCCGCCCCCTTCGCCAGCCAATGTGCGAGGTCACAACTCAATGGCGTCTTAAGTCCAAGGAGAAATATGAACCCGTGATGCGCTGGTCCTTCCGAGTCGATCGTGAAGCCGCCTATCAGGCCCGATAGCTCCTCTTTGATGTTAATAACTCCCGAAAACTGGAATCTTCACCAATTATCGAAGATCTTCGAGGGACAACCTCGGTTAAAGATAGAGACATAGGGACTTTCGCCTCATTTTCACTTGTCTTTTCGCCCAGTAGAGACACTCTTTCCAAGAAATCACTCTATTTTCATGAGCACCCAACCACTCGACGGAGCACAAGCTCTTATCAAAACTCTCGATGACCTCGGTATCGAGTATATCTTCGGATACTCCGGCGGAGCCGCCATCCCTATCTTCGATGCACTGGAAACAGTTGAGACGAAGATGAAATTTATCCTCGTTCGTCATGAACAAGGCGCAGTTCACATGGCTGACGGCTATGCCCGTGCCACCGGAAAGCCCGCAGGCGTCTTGGTCACCTCCGGTCCCGGAGCAGGTAATACCGTCACCGGGCTCATGACTGCCCAGATGGACTCCGTCCCCATGCTCGTGATCTGCGGCCAGCAAGTCACCTGGATGCTCGGTAAGGATGCTTTCCAGGAAGCCGATATTTTTGGCATCACCGTTCCCGTCGTGAAGCACAACTACCTCGTCAAGGAGACCAACGACATCGTCCGCACCACGAAAGAAGCTTACCACATCGCCACCACCGGCCGGCCCGGCCCCGTTCTCATCGATGTCCCCAAAGACGTGTCCTCCGGCGAATTCACTGCGTCCATGAACCCCGAACTCGATCTCCCCGGTTACGATCCCTACGAGTCGTTCAATATCGATCCCAAGGGAATCGAAGAGGCCGTCGCTCTCATCAAAGCCGCCAAACGTCCTGTCATTCTTGCCGGCCAAGGCACCATGATTTCGCGTGCTGACAAGGAGCTCATGGAACTCGCGGAAACGCTCCAATGCCCCGTCACTTCCACCCTTCTCGGAAAAGGCGTTTTCCCCGAAACTCACGAACTCAGCCTCGGCATGCTCGGCATGCACGGCACTGCCTACGCAAACAAGGCGATGTGCGAATGTGACCTTCTCCTCAACGTCGGCTCCCGATTCGATGACCGCATTATTGGACAACCCGATAAATTCTGCGCCGATGCCAAGATCATCCACATCGACATCGATCCCGCCGAGATGGAAAAAATGATCCGTCCTGATGTCCAGATCGTTGGCGACGCCAAAGCCACTTTGGCCCTCATCAACAAGGAGATCGAACCACTCGAAACCGCTAAATGGCTCAAAACTCTCGATGGCTACAAAAAAAAGTATCCCCTCTCCTACCGGAAACAGGGCGGACTTCGCATGCAGCAGGTCATCGAGGAACTCTACGAGCAGACCGCGGGCAACGCCATCGTCTCCACCGACGTCGGCCAGCACCAGATGTGGGCCGCCCAGTTCTACAAAAACAACGAGTCCTTCCACTGGCTCTCCTCCGGAGGAGCCGGCACCATGGGGTTCGGTTTCCCTGCCGCGATTGGTGCCCAATTCGCCCATCCCGACAAGACCGTCATCTCCATCTCCGGCGATGGCGGCTTCCAAATGACCCTTTTCGAACTTGCAACGGCTGCCATTCACAAACTCCCCATCAAGATCGTGGTTCTCAACAACCACTACCTTGGAATGGTTCGGCAGTGGCAGGAACTCTTCTTTGAAAATCGTGAATCCGGGGTCGATCTCGTTGGAAACCCGGATTTCTGCAAGCTCGCAGGAGCCTATGGAATTCCTAGCGTGCACTTCAAGCGTCCCGCCGACTGTCAGCGCAAGATTGAAGAAGCACTCGCCTACAACGATGGCCCCATTCTCATCCATGCCGAATGCGTGAAGTATGAAAATGTCTTCCCCATGATCCCCGCCGGCGCAGCCCTCGAAGACATGATCACCGAGCCGCCGAAACACAAAATGGCCAAGCCCGTCGGATCAACCTAGGTCACCCACCAGATTTAAACCCGAAAACACAAATCAAAATGTCTAAGACAATTGTGACCACTGACACTCCTGTGGCAGACGCCACCCGTGGTGCTTCCAACACGCTGTCCATCCTCGTCAACAACAGCCCAGGCGTCCTCATGAGGATTTGCCAGGTCTTTTCAAGACGTGCGTATAACATCGACTCGCTTGTGGTCTCCGAAGGCCGCACCGGCGCTTTCTCTCGGATGACCATCGATATTTCAGGCCACCCCGACGGTCTTGACCAAATCATCAAACAGGTCAACAAGCTCATCGACGTCATTCACTGTTTCGAGCACACCGCTGCCAATTCCGTGGTCCGCGAGATGCTTCTCGTAAAGATCCTCGCTGGCAACGACGAGCGCAATGCCGCCCTCCAAATCATCGAACACTTCGCAGGAAAAACCGTCGACATGAGCCCAAGCTCCATGGTCGCCATGTTTACCGGAACCACCAGCAAGCTCGACGCCGTCACCATCATGCTCAGCCAATGCGAGGTCATCGAGACCATCCGCACCGGCAAGGTCGTCATGGCACGCGGAAGCCAAGCAACTTAGAGTAATTAAATCAATCAATGAAAAAAGCGGCGCCGGGCTTTCCGGGGTCGCTTTTTTTAAACTCAATTTTGAATCATCGGAAGAGCGTTCCCCCCTCTAACTGAACAAGAAAATCCTATGCTTTACTCCGACAAGCCGTTTAACAGCTTATCGTGAATCCCATCAAAGCTCCCATTGCTTAAGACCGCGACGACATCGCCACTTTGGGCCATTCTCGCCACATGTTCGACGATCTCGTCCACCTTACCAAGATACCATGCTTGGCCATCATCTGCTGAGATATCAGCCACAAGCTTTTCCGGATCCAGACGGTCTTCTTCGGGGAATTTCTCAGGATCCTCGATCGCCGGAATCACAACCAGATCAGCCTTCTTTAAAGCCGTCGCAAGATCATCTTGAAAAATACTCCGCCGTGTCGTGTTCGAACGTGGTTCAAAAATGACCCACAGACGGCGGCTGGGATACTTTTGACGAAGTCCGTCGATCGCCAAACCAATGGCAGTAGGATGATGGGCGAAATCGTCCACAACAGTGATTCCATTGACTTCCCCCCTTTCCTGCTGGCGCCGGGCGATGCCTTCGAAGCTCAGCAGTCCTCTCCGAATCTCGTCCGGAGTCAATTTAGCAAAGCGAGCGGAACACACCGCCATAGCCGCATTTCGAACGTTAAATTCGCCCACCATGGGAACCTCGTAGCTTTCTCCATCTATCACGAAGCGGCTTCCCGTTGGGAGATACTCAACATTTGTAATCCGGAGATCACATGATTCACCAAACCCAATCTTCTTGGTCGGGCACGGGGAATCAGATGCTGCCGTGAGACAGTTCTCGTCATCACCATTGATCAATGCCAGCCCGTTTCGAGGCACTACTTTCAGGAGTCGCGAAAAAGTTAAAATGATCTCATCGAGATTGTTGTAAATGTCGGCATGGTCGAATTCGATGTTGTTTATCACCACCATCTCGGGAAGGTAATGAAGGAACTTGGACCGTTTGTCGAAAAAGGCCGTGTCGTATTCGTCGCCCTCCATCACCACGAATTCCGAATCCGTGAAACGCGCTCCCTGACCGAAGTTCTCCGGGATTCCTCCGATCATAAAACTCGGATCCTTCCCCGCTGACTCAAAAACCCAGGCCAGCATCGAACTCGTCGTGGTCTTCCCATGAGTTCCGCTTATGACATAATTACGACGCCCCCGGAGGAAATACTCCTTCAACACTTCTGGAAGCGACATATACCGCAGACGTCGGTCAAGAATCGCTTCGGCTTCGTCATTTCCCCGGCTAATAGCATTCCCAATCACCACTGTTGTGGCTTCTGCCGGGATATTATCGGCCCGATATCCTTCCATAATCTGCACGCCTTTACTTTCCAGAAAGGTGGACATGGGAGGATAGACGGCCTGGTCCGAACCGGTTACTGAGTATCCCTTTTCGATCATTCCTGCCGCAACGGATCCCATGGCGGTCCCGCAGACCCCGACAAAGTGAAATTGCTCTTTGCTCATCAGTTGAAAATCAAAAACCCGGCGCGGCCACCCGCCCTTGCTGTCCCTCTTCCAGCCGCTCCTGGAGAATACGATCCGCCACTTCCTTCACCATCTCCTCAAGAAGCAGCCGCAAATGACTCCCCTTGCGATAATCGGCTGGGGCAATGTGCTGCACCCGATCCGCATGCGTGCAGAGTTGGTAGCACTTCCGAAAACTCCGTCCCGTTTGGTCCTTCGGGTTATAGACCGCGATGGCGTGCCCGCCGTTCTTCTTCATCACCGTGAAGCAAGGCACATCAGTCGGCCCGTCGCCCACATAAATCATATTCTGAAAAGGAATCGGCCGCGCTGCCGTCGGCATGTGATCATTCACATCGTCGTGATGCTCCAGCATCCCCTTGTTGATCCGAAAGAGATATTGCGTCTTCGTCGTGTGCGAGATCGTCCGCTTCGGAAAACTGATTCGCCCGTGATTATCCTCACCAAATTCACATCCAAAGATCGCCTTAACCTTCCCCTTCAACGAGCACCCGTCCAGCAAAGCCTGAAGACCCGAGGACACGATATAGTGCTCCACCTTGATCCCCGCCGCCTCATGCTCGGGCCGAATACAGAATTCACGAATCTCCTCAAAAACCGTCTCCACTCCCGGGTAGTAGCTCAGCCCCTTACCCAACTCCGTGAGATCTTCATTGGTGACATTGTCCATCCCAAGATAATCGAGAAGGCACTTCATGTAAGCCAATTCTCCGTCCCAGAGCTTCTCTTTCACCAATATATTACACTTCTTCCAAAACTGCTCGGGATCGATCCCGAATTTCGGAAAAAGGACATCGTCCTGCATATAGCTGGGGCTCAAGGTCTGATCGTAATCATAAACCAGAGCGATGGTATTCTGCGGGACGGACATGAGGGAAAAGAATGACCGGAGAATCCCTCCCTGTCAAAATCCGACGCAAGGAAAGGAGATATCGGGACCGGCCTTCCGGGCGCCCACGCCACCTCTCAACCCCGGGTAACGCTCATACTTCGCCTTAAAGCGATCAATCTCCGACTGCGGTATCGGCATTTCTTTCCCGAGGGAACCTCATTTCTAAAAATGAAGTGCGATTTCACATCGAAAGCAGACTACCGGAGGCCCCTTGGCTTCTTCATCTTCAAATTCGGAGTCCTTCTGATTCCCTCCTTCCCCTTACTGTAATTAAGCCAAGCAATTGATCAATTACATCCTGATGCCTCGTCGACCTCTGAAGTGATCTCTTCACCATTGGATTCACCCGGATTTTGCGTGAACGCTACTTGGAGATTCAGAACAAAAATCCCCCAAACTTTCATTCAAGCAATCTGATATGAAGCTCTCCTACGACAAGCATACCCCTCTCCCTACCACTCCCTCGGATTCACGCCGTAGTAGCGCCTCAACTGCTCATAAAGCTCCGGGTAATCTTCGTGAAGTTTCTTTGCTTTCTCAAAAAATGTCTCCGTCGCCACCGCAAAAAACTCGGCCGGATTCGTCGCTCCGTAGGGATCCATGACCGTCTTTCGGCCTGCATCAAGATCCTTGCAGAAGTCCCCATAGGCCTCCGAAAATGCATGGGCCCAGTTCCCAATCGCATTACGATTCTCGAGCTCCGGAAGTCCATCAGCATGTCGATTCTCTTGATCCAATTGATGGGCAAACTCATGAATGACCACATTCCGTCCGTCGTTTTCATCTTCCCCTCCGCGCTGCACGCTCCGCCATGAGAGAATCACCGAGCCCGACTCCCAACTCTCCCCCAAACGGACACTCTCATCATCCTCATCGCGACCACCGGTGAAGGCATCGGGATAAACCAAGACCGTTTGAAGTTTCGAAAACAGGCGATGATTTCTCCCGACCAAAAGGAGGGCTGCCTGCGCCATGATGACGACTTTCATCTCGCGAGTCACTTCCTCAAAATCGCCACAGCCTTCAAAGTTTTTATCCGCGATTAAGACCTGAATAATTGGCTCCAATCGGGTGCGCAGTTCCTCCGGCATCTTTCCATAAAGATCAAAATGATCCTTCAAAAATAATCGATCCTCTTCGCTCAACGGCCCGGCTTCCATGAGAACCTTGGCCATTTTTCGCTTCTTGCCTCCAAATGCCCAGACCGCAATCGCGATGATTACCACCAGCCAGACCAACCAAAGAATCTTCTCCATGGAAGGAACCTAGCAGTGAACAGGAAAAGAACGAGTGGTGAATAGGGAGAGCAGGCGAGCGCCCGTTCTCCATAAAAAAGCCCCACCTCGCAGAACGAGATGAGGCTTTGAAAAGGTCGGGGAACTTTAACGTGAGTAAAGTTCGACGATAAGCTGGAGATTGACCGGTGGGTCGATGTCATCCTTCTCAGGAAGACGAGCCACAGTTCCTTCCATCTTCTCGCGGTCGAGGGTCAGCCAGTCCTGAAGAGGAACCGACTGGGTGATGTCGAGCATGCGAAGTGCCAGTTGCTGCGAAGAAGCGCGGCCACCAATCTTAATGATGTCTCCTGCGCGAACCTGGCAGGATGGGATATCAAGCTTCTTGCCATTCACGAGAACGTGTCCGTGGTTGACGAGCTGACGAGCTGACTGACGTGAGTTGCCGAAGCCGAGGCGGTAGCAAACATTGTCGAGGCGGGTCTCGAGGAGCAGGAGCATGATGTCACCAGTAATGCCGCGGCGGCGACCAGCTTCGGCGAAGTATCCGCGGAACTGCTTTTCGAGCACTCCATAGATGAACTTCAACTTCTGCTTCTCACCAAGAGCGATCGCGTAATCGGACTTCTTGCGACGTCCGGAGCGAAGACCGTGGGGACCCGGAGGGTAGTTACGGCGCTCGAGTGCCTTCGATGGCCCAAAAAGGGGCACACCAAAACGGCGGTTAATCTTATCTTTTGGGCCGGTATAACGTGCCATTGATCTGTCTTTCTAAAATTTAGGGTTGAGAAGAATTAAACACGACGTGCCTTCTTGGGACGGCAGCCATTGTGAGGGATGGGAGTGACATCGAGAATGCCGGAGACCTCCACGCCGAGACCTTGCACGGCACGAACAGCGGACTCACGACCAGCCCCGGGGCCCTTCACGCGAACAACAACCTCTTTCAATCCGTGGGCCATGGCCTGACGGCAAGCATCCTGGGAAACCACCTGCGCGGCATATGCTGTGCTCTTACGAGACCCAGTGAAGCCCATTTTCCCGGAGGAGGACCAACCAATAGTATTGCCTCGCTCGTCAGTGACGGTAACGGCAGTGTTGTTAAACGTCGCAGTAATATGAACGATTCCTTTGGTCACGTTCTTACTCTTCTTCGACTTGTGAATCTTGACTTTGTCAGGATCCTCTTCTCCAAGAAGCTCCGCGAAAATGTCGCGTTTCTTCTCTTCCTTCGGTGCCGGGGCTTCTTCGCCCTCAGCTGTATTTTCACCCTCAACAGGAGCGTCACCTTTTGCCGGAGCATCGGTGGCTTCTGGAGCTGCTTTTTCAGCAACCGCCTCAGGGGCTGGAGTTTCCGCAGGTGTCACTGCATCAGCAGCTTTGACCTCGGTCTCCTCATTTTTGTTTTCTTCTTCAGCCATGTTTATGGAATGGAAAGTCGTTTCAGATCCTCAAAAGAGGTCTTACTTGGCAACACCCACGGTGCGGCGCTTACCCTTGCGGGTGCGGGCGTTGGTGCTGGTGCGCTGGCCACGGACAGGAAGCCCGCGCTTGTGGCGGATGCCACGGTAGCAATTGATAGAAGACAGACGCTTCATCTGTCCCTGCTGCTCACGACGGAGATCACCTTCGATCAGGATACCCTCATTTTGGATCACCGTTGCGATCTTAACGAGTTGCTCTTCGCTGAGCTCACCTGTGCGAATGTCAGGACTGACGCCTGCGTGGTCGAGAATCTTCAAGGACGTGGATGGTCCAATGCCGAAGATGTAGGGAAGAGAGGCTTCAATGCGCTTCTCGTTTGGGATATCTGTGCCGAAGAGTCGTGCCATGATCGTAAATGTTCAGAGATACCCGCAAAAATGCCTTTTGCACTGTCGCGGGGACGAGTTCTGTATCAAAGATCACTCCAGAGGCAAGTGGAATTCAGCAATTTTAGTGGATTTGGCCGATTTAATTCGGAGATCCTAACAAAAGGTGAATCTGGGACGCCTCCAGGCCCTTGTTCCCGAGGCCTCTTCGGACGTCTTTTACACGCTTCGATAAGTTCATTGAGAAATCCCCCAACTGAATAAATCGCGCCACCTCTTTCCCCACATCCCAATGGCGTATGGTCCTCGCCATCTCGACCAATGACAAAGGACGCATGCGTGGATTTCTGAAAACTTCCGCCAAACACCGCTTTCACGGAGACCGGGAGAAATCTCTCTCCATCAATTCCGATACATCCGAATACACCGGAGGCTTTGAAGTTTAAAAAGGAACCATTGAACCCATTCATGCGGCAGCTCTGGAAACGTCAACCGTCATTTCTCAATGAAGGAGACTGCTTTCGCAGAGCCTCCTGCCCCGACAAGGGCACCGTGGCTCGCATTCAAATGTCGCCGGAAATCCGTATCGAAGTTCGTCAATTCCACCCTCAAATCAACGAATTCATCATTCGAGGGGAAATATCGACTTAGCAAAAAACCCTCACCAGACGAGGTCTGAAGAGGGCTTTTTGGTGGAGGCGACGGGAGTTGAACCCGTGTCCTAAATGCCTTTCACGAAGGCGTCTACAAGTATAGCCAGGCGTTTGCTGCTTTAAGATCGGTGAGCCTCACCCGGCCCGTTCACTGATCCGATGACCCTGTTGAATCTCACCACCTTGCCCGGATCCCCGACTCAGTGGCCAGCCTATTAAGTAGTCGCCCCGCCCCGTAATAGGCGTCAGGATTGGGACGTTGCTGTCAATTAAGCAGCAAGTGCGAGCTCGTTAGAGTCTGCAATTATTTGTTTTGAGCGGCTTTTTAAAGAGGCCAGCCGATCAACCTCTACATGCAGCCAGCGTTATAAACATTCAGTCGAAACCAGAACGCCCCCACTTAGCTGTTGATAAGATGCAACAGCGAACTAATTTATTCAACCCGAATCGCGTGTCTGCGATAGATTTCTCCACACCTTAATTCGATGACCTTACGCCCCCTCCTTCCCGTTCTCGCTGCGAGTTCTCTTTTCATCCGAGCCGAACCCCTCATCACGCTCCAGGAAGCAAACGGAACTGATAAGCTCCGCATCGAGCTCCTCAATCTCGAAAAAGACATCGCGCTCCTTCGCCGCGCCGACGGACAGGAGTTTGACACCCCCCTCGCCTACCTCTCCGAAGAATCGCGCGAAGACATTCGCACCACGTGGAAAACTCATCGTCAAAAAGTCGAAAAACACCTCACTCCACTCAACAAAGCGCTCGGCCAAACGCTCTTCGCAAGCAACGGCAATATTTGGAACGAATCAACAGGCGACGTCGCAAAACGCCTTCGCCTTCCCCTCGAATCAGAAACCCCCTTTACCAGCAGCTACCGACTCTACACCCGGAGCGGGTATTCCTTCGCCGGAGCAAACCCCAAAACGGTCGTATCTTACGGAGATCACAATGGACGAACCCTCTCCCTCTCGATCATCTACGCCAACAAAGGGGACTCCCTGAGTAACGTCGGGGCCGGCGAAGATCATTTCAAAGACAAGGGCAAGTCGGTTGATCGGAACACGTTGGAAGGCGCGATGATTTACGACGCTGCGAACATTGCCAAAACCCTCACCAATGTTCTCGGCGAGCCCACCGAACAGCGCATGCTCGGTCAGGGCAACGAGAGCCATCAAGTTCAGCGATGGGATTGGAACGGCCACTCTTTTCTCCTCGCTCACGTTGCAGAGGAATACGTCGGACTAAACATCGTCCGAGCCTCCTTCGCCGATGGCGGCGGTCGTTTTTCCCGTGTCAGCGATGGTGATATCAGGGTCCGCCTTAAAAAAAGTGTCACGCAAGAAGCCAATGGTGATGTTTTCATCAAAGACATCCCCATGGTCGATCAAGGGCCAAAGGGCTACTGCGCCCCCGCCACTTTCGAGCGTGCCATGCGCCACGCCGGAGTTCCCGCCGACATGTATCTCCTTGCGACTCTTGCCACCGAAGGTGGCGGGGGGACCAACACCTCAAAACTCTATGATGAAGTCGCCTTCACGACCCGGAGCAAGGGGGGGCGCACCGCACGCAAGATCGTGCTCAAATCGCTCGCTCCAAATAAGATCAAACGCTACATCGACAAGGGAGTCCCCATCCTCTGGCAAATGTGCAGCCTCTCCGGCTACAATCAAGTTGCCAATGCCCGCACCCGAGCTCGCCGGGAAGTGAAGGATTGGGTCGACTACGCCACCAAGATCGCTGCGGTCGCCGGTAAAAATGCGGAAGCCCTGCGGGAGAAGAACAATTTCCACATCTGCATGATCATCGGCTACAACGAAACCACCAACGAGGTCGCAGTGAGCGACTCATGGGGAAAGAACTACACCATCCGCTGGATTCACGTCGACGAGGCTGAAGCCGTGAACAACAAGAACGGCTTCGTCATCGACATTTAATTCGTCGGAATGGCAAGCACCACTGGATGGTGATCCGAATTCACCGGATCACCATCCGCAAGGATTTCAAACTTGGCCTTCATAATCGAAGGGCTCGTGAAAATGTGATCGATACGAAGCCCTGGTTTCAATCCGGGTTTCCAAAAATTGAAAGTCAGCTTCTGATCATCTCCTCCGTGGTCAATCAGGACGCCAGAATTCAGCAAGGTTTTGATCGCCGGATTGTCGGTCCTGGCATTAAAATCACCCATCAAAATAACGGGTTCATTTTGATGCTTCCGTTTCTTAATCCGTTCCACGATTAATTTTGCCGCCTTCTCCCGTGAGGGTTGGCTCTGGTGATCCCAGTGGGAGTTGTAGACATAAATCGATTTGCCATCTTTCCCGGTAAAGCGTGCCCACGAACAAATCCGGGTCACCCTATTCCCCCAAGTCATACTCCCCGCGACTTCTGGGGTGTCAGAAAGCCAAAAGGTCCCCTGCGCGTCCGGATCTGCCGACCATACCTTGGGATCGTAAAACAAGGGCGAATATTCCCCGCCTTTCTTGCCGTCAGAACGTCCCACTCCGAGTTGCTTGAGCTCGGGAAGTTCCTTCTTAAGATCGACCAATTGATTACGCAGGACTTCTTGCAAGCCAAAGATGGAGTATCCTCCGTCCTTTAAAAATTTCACGATTCCGGGAACTCTCTTGCTCCAATCGCGATCTCCACGATCACCTCTCGCATCCATTCGGATGTTGTAGGAAGAGACTTTAATTTCACCCGCCATCGTCAGAACCGGAAGAAGCAGGAAGAGTAGGAGTCGTTTCATGATATTTTAGTTTAGGAGTTTTTCTTTGAGCGCGCGAGCCCGGGCTTCGACTCCGGCTCCGCCTACGACATTCACATGCCCCAGTTTGCGGCGCTCGCCCGGGCTGCTCTTCCCATAGAGATGGAGCTTCGCTCCTTCGGTCGCAAAGATCTCATCCACCTTGAGTTCGGGATTCCACATATCACCGAGAAGGTTCACCATGACCGTTTCACCATGTAATTCGGGAGAACCCAAAGGAAATCCGCACACCGCGCGGAGTTGCTGTTCAAACTGCGAAGTGACACATCCGTTCATAGTGAAGTGCCCCGAATTGTGTGGGCGGGGAGCCATCTCGTTGACCACAACCCGTCCCGATTTTTCGACAAAAAACTCGACGGCCAAAAGGCCCCGGTAGTTCAACTCTTCTGCCAGCTTAATCGCGGTAGCTTTTGCTTCGTCCAAAGTCTCCCCTGAGACACGCGCGGGCACGATCGTAAGATCGAGGATGTGATTCCGGTGTTCATTCTCGGCCACTGGAAAGGCGAGACATTGACCGTCCTTATCACGGGCAACGAGAACAGAAACCTCGCACTGAAAATCCACGAACCCCTCTAAAACCGAAGGCTCCCCTTGCACCGATTCCCAAGCCGCTTCAAGTTGATCGGCAGCCGTAATCTTCACCTGCCCTTTTCCGTCGTATCCAAAAGCGGCCGTCTTCAAAACAGTCGCCGGTCCAACTTCTTGATAGGCTGCTTTTAATTCCTCCAGCGAATTCACCAAAACAAAAGGAGCACATGGAATTCCATGCTCCCGCAGAAACGTCTTTTCGCGCGAGCGATGCTGACTAATTCCGATACTTTCCGCCGAAGGAAAAAGCCCAACCGCATCCTCAACCTTTTGCAAAGTCTCCCGCGGAATATTTTCAAACTCCACCGTCGCGACATCCACCTGCCGGCAAAATTCATCATAAGCCTCCTCGTCATCAAACTTCCGCTTAATCACGATATCAGCAACCCCCTCGGTTGGCTCGGTCGTCGGAGTACCGCTCCAAACCACCGTACGAACCCCCATCCGCCGGGCATCTAGACAAAGCATGCGAGCCAGTTGACCGCCTCCAAGAATACCCAGAGTCATCATCATGCTTCGGGAGGAAGAACTTTTCCAAGAACAGTGTCACGCTGATCGTCACGAAACTGCTGCAGTTTCTCGGCCAAATCTTCGTCGCTGATCGCAAGGATTGAGACCGCCGAGAGACCGGCATTTCCAGCACCCGCATCACCGATGGCATAGGTCGCCACCGGAATGCCTTTTGGCATCTGAACGATCGAGAGCAAGGAATCCATCCCGCTTAAGGCCCGCGACTTCACAGGCACTCCCAGCACGGGAAGAATCGTCATGGAAGCCACCATGCCCGGGAGATGCGCCGCGCCACCCGCCCCCGCAATAATTACTTTTAAGCCCCGCTCTTTCGCGGTTTTCGAATACTCCACCAGAAACTCCGGCGTCCGGTGGGCACTCACCACCCGCGCCTCGTAGGGCACTCCAAATTGTTCCAAAACCTCAACGGCCTTTTCCATCGTCGGCCAATCGGAATCACTTCCCATGACCACACCTACTATGGGATTTACTGCTTCGCTCACGGATTCATTATCAATCGATCTCCTTATCCTTGGCAAGGCTCACCTTACCCGACCATTGGATCCGCCAATGAATGGAGTCGCCCGTCGTTCAAACGGTAAATCCAACTGTGGATCTCCACTTTCTGACCCCGTTGCCACGCATCTTGGATGATTGTTGTTTTACTCATATTTCGTGCCTGCGTCTCGACATTGAGTTCACAAAGACGATCCAGGCGATGTCGATCCTCCAAGCCCTCGAGTTCCTCCAAATGACTCTCCGCAATATCTCCGATGCACTTAATCCAATTATCGATCAATCCATGCCTCTCACCGTCAATTGAGGCGCGCACCCCTCCGCACCCGTAGTGACCACAAACAATGACATGCTCCACTTTCAGCACCTCCACGGCATACTGAACGACCGAAAGTAAGTTTAGGTCAGTCTGTGAGACGACATTCGCGACATTCCGATGCACAAATACCTCCCCCGGCCGTAATCCGGTGATCTGGTTCGCGGGAACCCGACTATCCGAACACCCGATCCATACGTATCTCGGTGACTGTTGCTCTGCCAGAGTCTCAAAAAACTGAGGATCACTTTCATCCACCGAACGAGCCCATTCCTCGTTTTTTTTAAAAAGATCGGGTAACGTCTTCATGGAAGAAATTTACGCGCTTTCTTTGTCGGAGAGAAGACCAACTTTATCAAATCCCGACTCCAGGAGACGCCCGGGCCCCACTCATTCGTCTGAAACCGAGAGAAGCTCGACCTCAAATGTCAAAATCGAATTCGGAGGAATCGATTCACCCATCTTCTGGGAACCGTATCCCAGCTCCGGCGAAATGGTAAAAACATAGAGTCCTCCGGGCCTCATCAGTTGTAGCCCTTCAGTCCACCCCTTGATCACTTGATTTAATCCAAAGCTCGCAGACTCACCCCGATCCCGGCTGCTATCGAATACCGTCCCATCATCAAGGGTTCCCACATAGTGAACTTCAACTTTTGAGGTCGGGCTGGGCGACTCACCTTCCCCCTCTTTGAGAATCTGATATTGTAACCCCGAATCAGTGGTAACCAGCGCCAAGCTCTCTCTCAGCTTACGATCAGATTTCGTGATTCCATCTTCTTCAGTTCCATTCTGACCTCGTGCACTCCGCATTGGAGATCCTGAATCCGAAGCCTCAGCGCGTCCCCCCTCATCCATTGGGAAAATGGCATCTTTTTTGAAAACCAACAGCCCCGCCACCACGATCACCCCCAGAATCACAAGGAAATCGCGCGTTTTCATTGATCATCTCTAATCCATCACAACCCACTGATCAAACTCCGCTCCTCTAATCAAAAAGATTTCCGTGGCACCTCTCCCGTTCACCCCTTAAAAAACAGCCATGGACTCACTTTTCATTCCGGACGACGAACCGCGGTCCGAACTGATGTCCAGTCACGACGGAGAGCCCCTCGCTGCCCGCATGAGACCTCGGACCCTTGAGGAAATCTCCGGCCAAAAACACATCCTTGCCGAGGGCAAACTTCTTCGTCGGGCCATTGTTGCGGATCGCTTCACCTCCCTCATCTTCTACGGGCCTCCGGGCACTGGCAAAACGACCCTCGCTAACGTCATCGCACGCACCACTGGATCTCGCTTCGAATCCCTCAACGGAGTCGAATCCAATGTCGCCGAGATTCGGGCCAAAATCGAAGCCGCCCGAACCTACCAAACCCTTCGCGATCAGACGACCGTCCTCTTCATCGACGAGATCCACCGCTTCAACAAAGCCCAGCAAGACGTTCTCCTCCCTCACCTCGAACGAGGCACCGTTCGATTCATCGGTGCCACCACCCACAATCCCTACTTCTACGTTAACTCCCCCCTCGTCTCCCGCTCACAGGTCTTTCAACTTGAACCTCTTGCAACTGACGATCTCCTCCCCCTCCTCGAAAGAGCAATTCAAGATAAAGAACGGGGCTTTGGAAAACTGCCCGTCGATGCTCATCCCGAAGCAATGCGGCATCTTGCCGAAAAAGCCGACGGTGATGCCCGCAAGGCCCTCACCGCGCTGGAGCTCGCGATCCTAACCACGCCACCAGTTGATGGAAAAATCATCATCGACCTCGCCATCGCCGGGGAGTCGATCCAAAAAAAAGCGGTCCTCTACGACTCCGACGGTGACCAACACTACGACACAATCTCTGCCTTTATCAAATCGATCCGCGGCTCCGATCCCGATGCCGCCCTCTACTGGCTTGCAAAAATGCTCCACGCCGGAGAAGACCCGCGTTTTATCGCCCGACGCATCGTGATTTCGGCCTCCGAAGACATCGGGCTCGCCGACTCCTCCTCCCTCCAGATCGCGATTGCCGCCCAGCAGGCTTTCGAATTCCTCGGCATGCCCGAGGGCCGCATTCCCCTCGCCCACGCCACCGTCCACCTCGCCACCGCTCCCAAATCAAACTCCGCCTACGCCGCCCTCGGAGCAGCCCAGGCCGACATTGAAAAAGGAACCACTCTCCAAGTCCCCGAGCACCTCCGCACCGAGTTCCGTAAAAAACTCGCTGAGGAATCCGGAGCCGACAAAGCCGCCATGCAATACCTCTACTCGCACGACTACGAAGGCAACTTCACCCCCCAAGCCTACCTCCCCGAAGGGCGCACCTACTACGAACCCAGTGCAAACGGCATGGAGAAACGCATCAAAGAGCGTCTCGATCACTGGCGAAAGCAATTCGAAAAGTAGACCGCAAGTTTCCCAAGAAGGGCTCCCGCCCAACCTCTTGCCTCCTCTTCTCCGCCTTGCAAGAAGGCTCTCTTTATTTTTCCGTGGATCACGGCGGTTGGTTTCGCGGCCCAAATGCGAAACGTGGCCCCCTAGACCAGCCAACACTTATTTTAACGAACTCAGGGGACTCTCCCCCTCTTAATCACCTTCGTTGTGTCGTTCTTGATGGCAGAGATCCTTCGGTTGCTGCAAAGGGACCGAAATGAGATTGATCCTTTTCGCATTGATTCCCCTCTCTCTCATTTCCTGAGAGGAAGCGCAGACAGACAAAGCCGCTAAGAAGAACGAGACTTACTTCCGGAACCAGTGGGCGAAAGTCAACAGCCGCAAACCCGAGGTCAGGCCACCTGATGGTGGCCCCATGCGATATCTAGACCAAGTCATGCGATCGAGGTCAAATGGGCTCACCGTCAAGAGGAGGCGCATTGGGGGCGCAGCCCTTGGAGTCACTTCAATCCTTAACTTGTGATATGTTCGTTTTGTCGAGCATTTGCTTCAAGAGCCCTAACGATTTCTCGATGCATTCTTTTCCGTATTCGGAAGTTGCGTCTCTGGGATCTATTCCACCAACTCCTTGAGGCAACTCACTGCGGTCCTCTGACAATCTGGAAAGATCTACCAAGTCGTCTCTGAAATTCATCATGATTGAAGTTTCATTTCGACCTGCATGATCCACTTGGCACATCCATCCTTTGTTTTGAATTTCTTCCGTGACACCAAGCAGCTTTAGCCCAAAACGCGATTCCCTATCTTTGAGTTCTTCCGTCCAGGAGGAACGCGATGGACCATGGCCATCGGCAAATACGGCTTTGAATCCTGCTCTTTTTAACTGGACCAATATCGAATCAATCATCAATGAGAAAACATTCTTGGGTAGCCAGTAGCAACTGCCATCGAGTTGCCGGGGTGGGGTTGTGGAATCGGCACTATCCATTCCGATCAGGACCTCCCCATTCTTTACGGTGGTTATTCGATCAGGACCAAGGTGAATTGGCGGCATCACAACCCCGCCGAACCGTCGCGCACTAACCTCCATCAGTCCTTCACTCTGAATGGCATCTGAACCCAATGCCATATGCTCGCCGTGCCATTCTAATGTCCCGAGCGGGAGATAAGCTATGGCTCTATCGCTGATACGCTTTCGAAATTCATGTGGTAAAAGCTCTGAGTATTTAACTTTTTCTTTCATCGTGATTCTATGGCTGCAGTTGACGTGGAGCGCGGTCCTTGAAGGAAGGAACGGCGCATCTAGGGGTTTCGTGGGCGATCTCGCGGCCATGAGGTCGACGAGACCTATCCAACACTAAAGAAATATCTAGATATTTCGCCATGACTCAACCCTACGACATCGGACTCGATGCCCACAAGGATTCTCACGCGATGGCATTCACTTACGAAGGACCTCGATCTGACCCCACCTCCCACGGAACTCACGGAGGCCGCAACCTCACCCCATCGGATGTCGATCCGACACAAACGCCAAAACGTTGTGAAATCGAGGGGGAAGATGGCGGAGGGTGTGGGATTCGAACCCACGGATACATCACTGCATCACTCGATTTCGAATCGAGCGCCTTAAACCGAGCTCAGCCAACCCTCCTGGAATGCGTTTCGGCGGGCGGGAAACTAGCAAAGCCACTTCACCGGTCAAGCCCTTGCTTGGGTTTCCCGAAATCCATCTCTCCTTCTCCCAAGCAACTCAACAATGGCCTCTCTTTACCTCAAGATTCTCCATTGCTTCAAAAAGCGCTCCCCACATTCAAGAGGTGGGGCCTCTCCGCCACTTTGGGTAAGCGTGAAGGAGCGGGCAAACCACTCATGGATTTTTGCGATTATCAACTGATCGCCGCAAACCAAGACAAGAAGATTGAGATTGAAATGATCACCCTACTTCATCAGAGAACCTAGGAGTGAGTTCATTCCGGCAATCACGGTGGAGGGATCCTTCACCAAACCAGCGGCCATCAGAGCATTGTCGGCCAGCTGATCGGCGATCTTGGCAGCCTCGTCTTCATTCTCTTTGCGGAGGTTGTTGAGCTTGGCGACGATCTCGTGATTGGGATTGAACTCTAAACGAGCTTTGAGTTCAGGGGCACCCTGGCCCATCGATTCCATCATTGCTCGCATTTGCTCGTTAGGAGCATCTTGCGGAGTGAGAGCCACGACAGGGTGTGAAACAAGACGCTTGCCCATATCGACGCTCTCGACTTTATCACCAAGGGTCTTGCCAAGCCACTCGACGAGTTCCTTGCTTTCCTCTTCGCTGAGTTTGGCTTCATCGTCGGGGAGTTCATCAAGTTCGATCTCAGAACGGTTGGCACTCACCAGCTTCTTGCCCTTGTATTCACGGAGGGTCTCCATGATGTAGTCGTCGATGCTGTCGGTCAGAAAAATGACTTCAATGCCCCGCTTCTGGAAGGCTTCGACATACGGCCCGGCTTCCATCGATTTGCGATCGAGGCCGACGAGGTAATAGATGGAATCCTGATCCTCTTTCGCACGGGTGAGATAGTCCTCAAACGAAGTCTTCTTCCCTTCGTCCGAGAGACTGGACTCAAAACGGAGCAGTCCAGCGAGAGCTTCGTGATTCTCATGGCCGGTTGCAATCCCCTCTTTGAGGAAACGGCTAAAGCGTTCGAAAAACTCCTCGTGCTTCTCCGGGTTGTTCTTCGCTTCCTTGGTGAGGTGTTTGATGAAACGTTTGCTAAGAAGACTGTTCAACTTCTTGACCAGAGCACTGTCCTGCATCGTCTCGCGTGAGATATTGAGTGGGAGATCCTCGCTATCGACGACTCCTTTCACAAAGCGCATCCACTCGGGAAGAAGGCCTTGCGGCTCTGCATCGATGAGCACTTTACGGCAGTAAAGGGAGACTCCCGCTTTCATCTGGCCGAAACCAAAACGCTCGTGATTTTCATCGGGAGTGAAAAGAAGAGCGTTGATGTTAATGGGAGCATCCGCACTGAAGTGAAGAGTGTGGCGAGGCTCGTCGACGGCGTGGGCACAGTATTGGTAAAACTCCTTGTAGTCCTCTCCGTTGATATCGTTCTTTGATTTCAACCAAATCGCTTCGACGGTATTGAGGCGCTCGCCGTTGAGCGAAAGCGGGAAAGAAACGAAGCGGGAATGCTTGTCGATGATGTTCTTGAGAGTCGCCTCCTTGGCAAAATCTTTCTCGTCCTCCTTCAAATGAACCACGATGCGCGCACCCCGCTGTTCCTCGTCCACTTCGGAAATGGTGTAGCCACTCTGGCCGTCACTCTCCCACTTCAAGCTCTCTGCCGAGCCATCCCACGAATGAGTGAAAACCTCCACCTTTTCCGCAGCCATAAAAGCCGAATAGAACCCCACGCCAAACTGACCGATCACGGAGGCGTTTGCATCGCCCTTTTCCTTGAGAGCCTCCAAAAATTCCTTCGAACCGGAGCGAGCGATGGTGCCAAGGTTATCGGTCAGTTCCTCGCGGGTCATCCCGATGCCATGATCTACGATGGTAATCGTGCCGGCTTCTTCGTCAGTGGTGATGTTGATTTCGAGAGGAAGGTCCCCCTGATAGACGCTCTTTTCGGTCAGCTGCTTGAGACGCAGCTTCTCAAGGGTATCGGAAGCATTAGAAATGAGCTCCCGAACAAAGATCTCCTTGTCGGTATAAAGAGAATGGATGACGATATCAAGAAGCTGACGGACTTCTGCTTGAAAGGACTGTGTTTGAGGTTCGCTCATAATAGGATGTGAAAGTTGAACGGGCGCAAAATACTCACCCCGTCCCTCCTGTCAATCCCCCTGACCTTTTGAATTGGCAGACACCTTTCACACCAACCTTTCTCCGAAAGGCTTTCGGAGATTACTCAATATCGACTTTTTGTCTTTCCGACGCCTCTATTTTCTCAAATAAAAAAGCTCCCACATCTGTGGGAGCTTTTGAAAATAATCTAAAACAGGGCCAACTTAGCGACGGCGGCGTGCAGAGAACGCCAACAGAGCCAAACCGACTACCATCGAACTACTTGGCTCAGGAACGCCAGTGGTCGTCAGACCAAGGTTGTCGATATCCAGATTCATGGAAGCACCACCGGTGCGGCCTGCAACCTGTATACGAAACTCATCCATATCAGCAACGCCAGCCAATGCAAAGCCATCAAATACATTTGAGGCATCTCCAGTTTGGCCAGGGCCAGTAAACATATTGGCAGTCACGAGCACCTCATTGGCAGCTCCTCGAGTCAAATCAATTTGAAGTGATCCCCACTCACCGTCAGCAGGCAAGCTATACGCCACATCACCACTCTGATTTCCGTTGTAATTCACGGTCGCATTCGTGCCGTTGAAGGTTCTGAATCCAACTCCGATGGAGTTATCATAGAGTCCTCGCTCTTCTTCCGAATTGACTTTAGTCACACCGCTTGCCCCGTGTGTCGCAACATCGAGGAAACCCACACTGAAACCATCGGCCGAAACGCCACTAGCACGTAAGTCCATTGTGAAGCTTGCACTGCTCCATCCGCCGGTGCCGGTTGAAGCTATAGAGACGTAATTTCCTCCGCTCCCTTCACCATTGTGAAGGAGGTGCCAGAAACTGTTGTCACCTTCAGTCCCCAACACGTTAGCGAGGGCTGGAGCTTGTCTGTGGAAACCTGACTCAAATGCCCCGCCGCCGTCTTCAAACGTAGCAAGCGACGCTGCCCCGGAGGACATGCCTGTGGCAACGACTAATAGCGCCGTTAATGTATGTGTATTTCTCATAACGAGAGTCACCTAACCTGAGCCGACACAATGTGTCAACCTCCCATTTAGAAAAAAACTAACTTTCTCCTTTAGCCCGTGGCTCGCCCGTTTCCCTTGTCGAACCGGGACTTGTGACAAATGGCCCCCCTTCAAGCGGAGCCACGCCACTAAATGCGACATCCGGCATCTCGCTTTCCTTTCCAGCAAGCGGAAAGTCTTTGCGAAGTGGAAAATACGGAAACCCCTCCCACATGAGGATGCGCTCCATCTGGGGATGGCCGGCAAATTTGATCCCCATCATATCGTAGACTTCACGTTCATGCCAATTGGCGGTCTTCCAGATCTTTACAACAGAAAGAACGTCAACCCCTTCGGCAACCTTTGCCTTGACCCGGAGGTGCTTTGAATCGTCAAGTGTGGCGAGTTCGTAAACCATCTCAAACCGAGGTTCCGTGCCCATGTGATCCAGACTCGAAATATCGAGAAGAAGGTCATACCCAAGTTCCTTGCAGCGCTGGAGGGTCGCAAAAAGAGAAGTCAGCCCGACATTGATGGTTGTTTCTCCACGAAACTCAACTGGATTGCTCTGTCCCAGAGCTTGAAGGTCATCAGCGATACTCATATGTCTAAAATCTAGGCGTTAACCGGTTCTTGTTTCTGCGCTTTAAATGACTCCTCTTCCTCAATCTTGCTCTGAAGCTTCATCAAACCTTCAATGAGCGCCTCGGGGCGTGGAGGACAACCGGAAATGTAGACGTCGACAGGAATCAGGCGGTCAATTCCCTGAAGCACCGCATAACTACGATACATCCCACCAGATGACGCGCAGGCGCCCATCGCAATACACCACTTGGGCTCAGGCATTTGATCCCAGATTCGTTTCACTGCCAGAGCCATCTTGTAAGTCACGGTTCCAGCCACGATCATCACGTCCGCCTGGCGGGGCGAAAAGCGCATCACTTCGGCTCCGAAGCGGGAAATATCAAAACGAGACGAGGCGGTGGCCATCAACTCGATCGCACAGCAAGCCAGCCCCATCGGCATCGGCCAGAGCGAATTCTTCCGCATCCAGTTAATGGCGGCATCAAGCCGGGTGAAGACGATATTGCCTTCGATCTTTGAATCGTAGGCGGCATGGGAGAGAGTGAGATTTTCTTCCGACATTGGGACGGGCAAAGAATACCCTTGAACTCGCTCGCCTCAAACACTTTGTGAAATTTTTCACAAAGTCCCCTTTCCCGTTGAATCTCTTGCTTCTATGCGTGTTCCACCAGAATAGAATCCACGGCATGTCCCTCCTGAAGAATATCCGAGACCATGATCAAAGGGGTTCCAGGCTGCACATCACGTTCGCGCCGAAGCAATTTTACCGCCGCAGCGATCGTCTCACGTGGTGTTTCCTCAAAGGTGATTTCGAATGAGCGAACTCCCCGAGAAAGGGTCAGCTTTGAGCAAATTGCGGCATCCGGAGTAAAGGCATAAATAGGAGTCTTCGGTCGAAGCAGGGCTGCCTGATGAGCCGTTGCCCCGGAACGCGTAAATACGACCAAAAGAGAATTGGCGATAGAATCAGCCAAACCGACCGCCGCTTTGATCGTCTTTTGCTTCTCGGTGCGAAGAATTGCTTCCTTGCCATATCCAAGCCCTCCCGAGCGCTCAATTCGCCGGGAAACCCGGTCCATGACCTCAACACAACGCACCGGGTGTTTTCCGATTGTAGTCTCCCCCGATAGCATAATGGCATCCGCTTCCTCGTAGACGGCATTGGAAACGTCGGTCACCTCCGCCCGGGTAGGAGTGGGATTGTGAATCATCGATTCCAGCATATGGGTCGCCACGATGACTCGTCGCCCATGCTGATGGCACCTCTTTACGATCCGGCGCTGAATTATCGGCAGTTCCTCAACATGAACTTCGATTCCCAGATCTCCGCGAGCCACCATAATGACATCCGATTCCACAATAATGTCATCGAGATGACGCATCGCTTCCTGATCCTCCAGCTTCGAGACAATCTGAGCCGTGCAGTTTTCTTTGAGCAACGCCGCCCGCAACTCTCGCACGTGACCGGCATCGCGGACAAAAGAACCCGCCACAAAATCCGTCCGGCACGCCGCCGCCACCTTAATATCGGCACGATCCTTTTCAGTGAGGGCCGGCAAACTCAATTTAACTCCCGGAAGATTAATGTGACGCCGCGATCCCATGCTGCCGGCCGTCCTCACCAAACAGACCATTCGATCTTCCTCGAGTTGCTCAATTCTCATGAGCAATTCGCCATTATCGACAGTCAGATCGTCCCCCTCATGGACGTCGGTCATCAATCCACCATAGTTCACCGTGGTTGATTTCTCCAGGCGGGCCTCGGTTCCCTCTTTCCGGAACTCGACCTTGTCACCTTTATTAAGAATGATCTTTCCCTCAACGTCACCCGTCCGAATGGAAGGACCCTGCAAATCAAAAAGAATTCCAACGGTCCGTCCAATTTCATGCGAGGCCTCGCGGATCCGATCCACCACATCGTGACACCATTCGTGCTTGGCGTGACTCATATTTAGCCGAAAGACATCCGCACCAGCAGCGATCAATTTTCGCAACATTTCCGGTGACTCGGTCGCGGGCCCGAGGGTACAAATAATTCGCGTCTTTCTCATGGTGACCACTTGTGGATCATGAAGAACACGGGACGTGCCGACAAGCGAGTTTAACACTCGACAATATTCACAGCCCCGCCCCCCTTGCTGTTTCTTTAACTTCGAGCGCTTCACGGCTCCCACCGCTTTGATCGTCCGAATCACCTTATCCAGTGAGACGTGATGGGTGGCTGTGGAGTCTCTCGCAAAGGAGAAGGATCTGTTCTCAGAGACCTTGGCAACCTTCTCGATGGCGACCGCTAGGATCTCGCTCCAAAAAGAGCCTCAACGTCCAGAAAATCAGAGGCCGATTCGGCCTTTTGCTCTTTCAAGATTTTTCCATTTTGGAAGAGAAAGGCCCCCGGCATTTGCAGTCCATCTCCTTTGAGCATTCCAACTCCACATCCGCGAAAGAAGGCCAGGCCGCCCCGATACCAAACCTTGGGCCCAAAGAGCTCCAGAAATCCTCCTTTGCCCAGACCAAAGGCTCGATAGAGATCACATCGGGGATCTGCGATTCGTGCCCCTCCATCAGTATCCATAAACTCTTTTTCCTCCCCCTCCTGGAGCATGTGGACGAAGACTAATCTGGCGCCTTTTTCCTCTGCACGTTCGTGCATCTCCCGCAAATTCATGAGAAGCCGACGGGTGAAGGTGCATCCAAAGTGTCTCAAAAAAACGATCGCCAATTGATCCTTCTCCGATGCCTCCCGCAAGGTCTCTCCGGAGGTCAGACAGAATCTTCCCGCCGCCTCGTTCAAGGTCATGGGTTCCCCAACCGCGGGCCGCCCTACCGTGAGGCAAGCCGCCGCCCAGAGAATCATCGCAAAGGGCACGAGCCAGACCAAGTCGTTGAGGATGATGATCCATCCTGCCTGCCATGGCAGTTCGCCTTGTGAAGCAGCCCAAAGAAAACCAATGGGACCAAAAACCTTTCCTAAAAACCCGACCAAGACAATCGGCCAATGTTTAAGGGGCGATTTCGAGGCAACCAGATATCCCACTCCGTAGACTCCGACGATCATCCCCACACACTTCCAGAGAAAGGAGTAGCGAGGCACCTCCATTCCCGAGATTTCGAACCAAGCATTGGGCCACCCAATGACCCATATTCCAAACAAGATATTGTAAATACCCGCGAGTTTCAAAGCCGACTGCATCCAAACGGGTGCTTTACAGCTCGGTGCGGTGCATTCAACGGTCATTCTCGATCATAGTCGGCTTTTCCTGTCCCGCAAGAGAGTTAAGAAAACATAAGGGGGACTCTTTTTCAAGGCTTGCCGCCAGAGCCTTCCTAGCCTTCAATCCGCCCATGAGCCTCGGCGTCACAATTGCAGGAACAGGGAGCTATCTTCCCGAGAAAATCCTCACCAACGATGACCTCTCCAAATTTGTAGACACCTCCGATGAATGGATCGTCACCCGCACCGGCATCAAGGAACGCCGCATTGCCGCCGAGGGCGAATCAACGTCCCACCTTGGATCAAAGGCGGCCGAAAAGGCCCTCGAGCAATCCGGCATAACCGCCGACGAACTCGAACTCATTATCGTCGCCACCATCACTCCGGATACTCTCACCCCCGCCACTGCCTGCTATGTCCAGCAGCAACTTGGTGCCCATAAAGCAGTCGCTTTCGACATTTCGGCAGCCTGCTCCGGCTTCCTCTACGCGATGAAACTGGCAAAGCGACTCATCGAAAGCGGAGCTTTTTCCAACGCCCTGATCATTGGCGCCGAAAAACTCTCTGCCTTCGTCAATTGGAAAGACCGCACCACCTGTGTTCTTTTCGGCGATGGCGCGGGGGCGGCAGTTCTTCGTGCTTCCAAAGAAGGTGAAGGCAGAATTCTCGCCACCGATATTGGCACCGACGGCAAACAAGCCCATCTCCTGAACATTCCCGGTGGAGGATCTGCCTGTCCCATCACCATCGACAATGCCGATGAGGGCCTTGCAACTCTCGCGATGCTCGGGAAGGAAGTTTTCAAGCATGCCGTCATTCGCATGAAAAACTCTGCCAACACCGTCATCGAACGTGCCGGACTTCAGACCGAGGATATTTCCCTCGTCATTCCTCATCAGGCGAACCTTAGGATCATCGATGCGATTGCCCGACGACTTGATGTTCCCAACGACCGTGTCTTCGTCAACCTTCACAAATACGGCAACACTTCCGCCGCCGCCATCGCCATCGCGCTCGATGAAGCCCACCGCGAAGGAAAAATCAAACGCGGGGACAATATCGTCATGGTTGCCTTCGGAGCCGGCCTCACCTGGGCCGCCGCTGCGATCGAGTGGTAAAATTACTTTCACCCGTAAAGCGAGGACTGCGGTCTTCCTTCTTCAAGCAGTCCCCTTTGCTTGATGTTTCGCCAACCGTTGGGGCAACGAAATGGATCTCTCCGCAATTCCGGGAACTCTCGGAATGGTAATCGCGTTCGTTATGGCAGTGCTGACCTACAAGGAAACTCGGGAGATTGAACAAAACGATCAGGTTTTCACAATCACGCGGATTCACAAAGTGCTCTTTGAAGGTCGTCGGTCGGATCTGGAGGGCGTTACCTCCGATGTGAATACCCCAGCCACCTCGATCGGAACAAAGGCAAGAGCATCGAGATCCCAAGAATTGCAGCCAACGAGGCAGATCAAGTAGGGTGTTTAGACGATGGCGCGGGCCTTTCTCTGGCCTGTTCCTGCCTCCGCTCATCATTCGGTAGTTGACCCCTCCCTCCCATAGCATGAAATGCCCCCTTAACCGCATTTCACGATCTTGAGTTCAGACTACCGCACCACTCCCACTGAAACCACCGGCATGCCCGGCGGAATTCCCTACATCATCGCAAACGAGGCTGCTGAACGCTTCTCCTTCTATGGAATGAAGGCGATCCTCTCCATCTTCATGGTGCAATACCTTTGGCTCATGGGAGACGCCCCGACCGAACAAATGTCGGAGGTGCTCGCGAGTGAGAATTACCACAAATTCAACAAGTGGGTCTACGCCACGCCATTCTTCGGTGCTCTTTTGGCCGATTTCTTTTTCGGTAAATACCGCGTCATCATTTGGCTCAGTATCGTCTATTGCGTCGGACATGCCTGCCTCGCCTTGATGGGAGTATCAGGCTCCGCTGGCTGGTGGCTTTTCGCGGGACTTGCCCTCATCTGCGTCGGATCAGGTGGGATTAAGCCCTGCGTCTCAGCCCACGTCGGTGATCAATTCGGCAAATCCAACCAACACCTTCTCACCAAGGTCTTCAATTGGTTCTACTTCTCCATCAATCTTGGGGCTTTCCTCTCCATGCTCGCCACCCCATGGATTCTTGAGTGGCACGGCCCTCACCTCGCGTTTGGAATCCCCGGTGTCCTCATGGCCATCGCCACCCTCTTTTTCTGGCTTGGCCGAAAAAAATTCATCCACATCCAACCGGATTCCAAAAAATTCAAACGAGAACTCTGCTCGAAGGAAGGTCTCGGAGTCATCCTTCGCCTCCTTCCTCTCTATTTCTTTGTCGCCTTCTTCTGGGCTCTCTTCGACCAAACCGGATCCTCATGGATCTTCCAATCTCAGGATATGGATCGGCATTTTGTGATTGATTGGCTTCCCTCTCAAATTCAATCGATCAACTCCGTTCTGATTCTCACTCTTGTTCCCCTCTTTACTTTTTTCGTCTACCCCACTCTCGGGAAGTTCATTAAACTCACCCCCCTCCGAAAAATCGGTGTGGGCCTCTTCATCACCGTCTTCGCCTTCTCCATTATTGCTCTCATCCAAGTTTCAATCTCAGAAGGCAACACTCCAAATATCGGTTGGCAATTCCTTGCCTATCTCTTTCTAACCGCAGCCGAAGTCATGGTCTCAATCGTTTGCCTGGAGTATTCCTATACTCAGGCTCCACGAAATATGAAGTCACTCATCATGGCCATCTTCCTTCTCTCGGTCTCATTCGGCAACCAAATCACCGAATTTGTTAATTCCGTCATTCAGGTCGATGACCCCGTGATCGCATTTGCGGAAGAACTCAAAGACGGCGAGCACTCCCATCCTGGATTTGATGGAACAGTCGGCAACGAGGACGATATCATCATCACCCGCAAAGAGGGAAAAACCTCCAAACGCCAACTCCCTGACCAGGAAAAAATAGACCATGCCGCAAGTTTGATCACCGTCTGGGCAGAAGAAAACGACCTCACCCTTCCTACCACCGAAGAAGCCAAGCCGCTTCTCTCTGGCCTTACCGATAGGTGGGGATCTGAGATCGCTTACACGAGACTTGCTTCTCGCACCGCTCGTCTCGCCAGTAACGGACCTGATAAAGAGTCCGGCACCAAATGGGATATCGGCTTCATCATGGAGGCTCCCGACAAAGCCCTTCCCGCCGGAGAAAAATCGACCAAAAAAACCTGGCTCGAAAAACGAAGGGAATTCCTCGGGGTCGCAGAAGAGACTGAGGAATCCGACTCTCCGATTACCAAAACTGCCTACACTGGTGGTCAACCAAAGCTCGAAGGCCCGGCCTACTATTGGTTCTTCACCAGCCTGATGCTTGGAGCTGCCATCCTCTTTGTTCCTTATGCCATCTTCAGTAAAGAGAAGTCCCACCTTCAGTCGTAAATGATCACCGACTCGCATTGCCACCTCGGCTCTCAGAGATTCTCACCCGAAGAAATTCCCGACATCATCTCGCGCGCCACGGAGAATGGCGTTCACCGCATGATCACGCTCGCCACGAACGAGTCCGATCTCGCCATCAATCTTCAGATCGCGCACGACCACCCCGGTGTCTCCGCCTGCATTGGCATCCACCCTTGCGATGTCCACGAAACACGCGACGAATTCGAATCCTTCCTCGCCCCCCACCTCGCTAATCCAAAAGTCGCCGCGATTGGCGAGACCGGTCTCGACTACTTCCATCCCGCTCCAGACGGCTGGACCAACGAAGACTACCACGCCCGCCAACGCGACTTCCTCCGCCGTCATTTCGAGATCGCAAAGACTGCCGGTCTCAACATCGTCATCCACACTCGCGATAAATCAGGCAGCGCCAGCTTCGACGATTCCCTCAAAATCTACGCCGACTACTCCGACCACGTCCGCGCCGTCTTCCACTGCTTCCCCGGCCCTCCCGAATTGGCAAGCCGAGTCTTCGCGACAGGAGGCCTTATTTCCTTCACCGGCATCGCGACTTTTAAGAACGCTCACGCCGTGGTCGATACCGTGAAAGCCGCACCAAGCGGTTCCTTCATGCTGGAAACCGATTCACCTTATCTCTCGCCAACCCCATATCGGGGGAAACGTTGCGAACCTGCTTTCACAAAAAACACCGCTGAGGCAATAGCCTATCAACGGTGTGTTTCGATTGAAGAACTCTCTAGCGAGACTGAAGACGTCGTTGAAAACTTCTTCAGGCTCTCCTGAGATAAAAACCTCATTACTCAGGAATGCGGACGATGTAGAATCGCTTCAACGTGTCGATTGGGAGCCCAGTCTCAGTGAACGAGGTTGTTTCTTGGCCAAATGCACCAAGGTAGTTGTCATCCAACTCGTCCCAAAACTCGAGATCTCCGGCGGCCATATCCTCACTTGCCAGAATCACATAGGGACGACCTTCCCGCGAATTCCAGGTGATCGTCACAGAAAGTGTGTCCGGATTCCCGCCTTGTCCTGGGACGACTACAGAATTGATTGCCGAGATGGCAAGCCCATCCTGCCCTCCACCGTCAATCAGGAGGCTAAGGTTGTCGATATCCAGATTCATGGAAGCACCACCGGTGC
>JAPKDJ010000144.1 GCA_026421245.1 Akkermansiaceae bacterium
GCCGGCCCCATGAAGATTGTCGACTATTGCATCCGGCAGCCGATCACGGTCGCCGTCTGCATCGGCCTGTCACTGATGGCCGGTGCAATGGCGTTAACGAGCGTCCCGGTGCAGATGAAACCGGAGGTCGATTCGGTTGTCATCTCGATTTCAACGTTTTGGGAAAGCGCGTCAGCCGAGGAAATCGAGAGCGACATCGTCGAGGAACAGGAAAAAGTTCTCAGCGACGTGGGCGGCCTAGTCTCCCTGACCAGCAACAGCAAGGCTGGCCAAGGTGTCGTGCGCCTCGAGTTTGAAACTGGTACGGACCTGGAAGCCGCCAAAGCTGATGTGTTGCAGAAACTCGACGAAGTCCCCGGCTACCCAGAAGCGGTGCTGAAACCGATCGTGAAAGACGTTGATCCGGAGTCAGTCGACTACATCGCCTGGGTCGGACTGGCCTGTACTGACACCAAATTTGATGGAACCACCCTGTTGGATTTCATGGAGCGCCGAATCAAGCCACGACTGAATCGGCTTGAAGGCGTGGCGGAGGTAGGCATCCGCGGAGGTCGCTTTTCCGAACTGCAGATACGCGTCGATCCGGCCGCGTTGGCCGAGCGCGGCATCACCTGGGCGCAGCTCAAGGCCGCCATCGAAAACGCCAACAAAAACTTCTCCGCCGGCAAACTGGTCGAGGGCAAATCGGATATCCGCATCCGCGCCACGGGTCGGTTTGAATCGGCCGAATCGGTGATGAATATGATCGTGCGCCGGGATGAAGCCGGCCCGGTCTACCTGCGTAACGTGGCGGAGGTCATCGAGACCTACAAGGAAAAGACAGACTGGGCGCGGGCCCGTGGCCATCAGATGCCATTCTTTAACTTCCTTCTCCAGCGGGGCGGCAACCTCATCGCGACCATGGACCGCATCAAGGCCGAGATCGCCGAGATGAACGCCCCCGGCGGCGTGCTCGCACAGCACGCGCGTCAGCTCGGCATCAAGGGCGAACTCGAACTGGTTCAGGTCTACGACGCCACGACCTATGTTCGCGACGCCATCAAACTCGTCCAAAGCAACATCGTTTACGGCGGTATCCTTGCCACGTTCACCCTGATGTTCTTTCTCAGGTCATTGCGCACGATCGGCATCATCGCGTTGGCAATCCCCGTATCCGTTGTAGCCGCCATCGTCGTGCTCGTGGCTCTCGGTCGCTCGGTGAACATCATCTCTCTGGCCGGCATGGCCTTCGCCGTCGGTATGGTCGTCGACAACGCCATCGTTGTGATCGAAAATATCTTTCGCCACTTGGAGATGGGCAAGAACCCCCGCACCGCCGCCCATGACGGCGCCACCGAGGTAGGTGGTGCCGTAGTCGCCTCCACGATCACCACCATCGCGGTGTTCTTCCCGATTCTGATGATTCAGGAAACTGCCGCTCAGTTGTTCAAAGACATCGCCTACGCCATCATGGCTGCGGTCGCCCTAAGCCTGCTCGTTTCTCTCACGGTCATCCCCACCACGGCTGCCCGTTTTCTGCGTAGCCGGGATGCAAAGGCCGCCAATTGGAACGAGTCCGAGGTTCGACCGCGCAAGGGATGGGGACCGCTCGCCTGGATGCAGCATCTGGTGCATGTGTTGCCCCACTTCGTGGCGAACGTAGTCGCCGGCATCAACCGCAGTTGGCTACTCCGCGTGGTGGTGATCACCGCGTTTGCCGTCGGCACCATTCTTGGTATCCGCATGCTGATGCCGCCTCTCGACTACCTACCGATAGGGAACCGGAACCTCGTATTCGGCCTGCTGACCCCACCGCCCGGTTACAATCTCGACCAGCTCACCAAGATGGGGCAGCGCGTGGAAACCGTTATCCGCCCCGCTTGGGACGCCGCTCCTGATCAATATCAAGTCGAGAGCGTGACCCGTGGTGATCAGCCCAAGGAGGATCGCCGCGTCAAGGTGCCCCCGTTTCCCGGCATGGAACCATCGGTCATGCCGCCCCCCATCGAGAACTATTTCCTCGTCAGTTTCGAGGGCCGCATGTTTCACGGCGCGATCTCTACGGACAAGCGACGTGTTAAAGATCTGATTCCCCTGCTCAATCACGCCGCCGGCGGCCACAACGCGCCAGACACCATCGCTTTCGCGTTTCAAATGCCGCTCTTCCGGGTCGGCGGCAACACTGGCTCAGCCATCAAGATCGACATCAAGGGACGCGAACTCGATCCCGTGAGCGGCTCAGCCCAGGCCATTATGTTGGCTCTGATCGGAAAATTCGGCCCATACAGCGTCAACCCCGATCCCACCAATTTTCTAATACCCTCCAGTGAACTGCGCCTGAAACCAAATGATCGTGCGCTTTTCAAGGTGGGACTGACCCGCACCGACATCGGTCTTGCGGCCCAGGCCAACGGTGATGGCATCCTGTTTTTCCGCGATTACGAACGAAACGGCGAACTGCGGGATATGAAGCTGATTAGTAAACACTCCATTGCCGAAAACCCCATCGATGCTATTCTCAACGCCCCGCTCGCAACCCCCACCGGCCACGTCATAGATCTGCGTACCGTGGCTTCGGTGGAACGGGTTCTAGGTCCCGACGAGATTCGCCACGTTGATCGTTCGCGCGCGGTGACCTTGCAGTACACGCCACCGCCCGGACTACCCCTCGAGACGGCGATCGATCAGGTCAACGAAATCGTCGCCAGTCTGCGCCAACAAGGTGCAATCGAACCTGGCATTGACGTCGGTCTTTCCGGATCGGCCGGCAAGTTGAACGAGATCAAGACCGCACTGCTCGGGGATGGCAGCATTGCTGGAACATTCCTGAGTTCAATGTTTCTCGCCTTCCTCGTAGTTTATCTGGTCCTAGTGGTCTTGTTCCAGAGTTGGAGCTCGCCGATTGTCATCATGCTTACCGTCCCGCTGGCCACGCTCGGAGGCTTTGCCGGTCTGGCCATCGTCCATCAATGGAGCGTCATGGATCACTACATGCCGGTCCAGAACCTCGACATGCTCAGTATCCTCGGATTCGTGTTGCTGGCGGGCGTCGTGGTCAACAACGCTATCCTCATCATCCATCAGGCCTTCAACTTCATGGCCGATCCGAAAAGGCATCTGGAAAACCCGGACCAGGCGATCGTTGCCTCCGTCCGCACACGGGTCCGTCCGATTCTAATGAGCACGCTCACCTCCGTGGGAGGCATGCTCCCGTTGGTTCTCCTCCCCGGTGCCGGATCAGAACTCTACCGAGGATTGGGTGCAGTGGTGGTGGGGGGACTGCTGATCTCCACCATCTTCACCCTCATTCTCGTTCCCGCGGTACTGAGCATCTTCTTCGCAGCCTTCAAACCGCAGAAGCCCTCGCCGGAGGTGGCCTCATGAGAATCAGATCACGCTTGCTCCCCCTCTTGTTTTTGCCATTTGTTATCTCCATCGGCTGCCGCTCCGTCACCGAGCAAATGAGCCCTGAGGCCAATGAACAAATCCCCGCGGCGGCCGGATCATTCAAACATGCGGACAGCACCCCGGGCCGACGGGACAATTCGGAATGGTGGACCCTGTTCAATGACCCCACCTTGAATCAACTGATCGCAAATCTGAACGCTGCCAACCCGGACGTCGAAGCGGCTTTGGCCCGAATTGATCAGAGCTTTGCCGCCATGGGCATAACCCGTAGCCCCACCTACCCGACCGTTCGAGGCAACCTCAGCGGAGGACGACGGCGCGACTCGGTCAACAAACTGCTCTTTCCCATAGCGACGCCGGAGTACAACCGGTTCATGCTCGGCGCGAGTGCCAGTTGGGAACTCGACCTATGGGGCCGCGTCCGGGCATCAGTGAAACGCGACCGCCTCCGCGCCGAGGTCGAAGCCGTCAACTATCACAACGTGTTGCTCTCCCTGCAGGCGAGCCTCGCCCAACAATACTTCGCCCATTGCGCCGCCCGCACGGAATTGAACCTGCTGCAACGGTCCTACGATCTTGCCACCGAGAATCTGGAAATGCAGAAGGCACGGCTCCGGATGGGACAGGGAGTGCAGGCCGATGTCGCCAATGCACAACTGGAGCTGCAGAATGCCGCTACCTCCCTCGAAGCCTCCCGGCGCAACACCGGCAAGCTATTGCACGCGATCGCCGTTCTGACTGATACCATACCGTCCGAGCTTTCGGATCTGGAACCCACGCTCCTGCCGGGAATTCCCGACATCCCCGTTGGGTTACCCTCCGATTTGCTAGTATTACGGCCAGATCTCCTCGCAGCCGATCGGCGGCTGCGATCCGCCGCTCTTCAGGTGGGCATTCGCAAGGCGGACTTCCTCCCCCAAATCAGCCTCGGCGGCGGCGGCGGCATCGCCAGCCTGAAGGCGAACAACCTCTTCGCAGCGGACAGCACCCTGTTCGATCTCGGACCGGAAGTGGATATCGGAATATTTCAGTATCGCTTCCGAAAGGCGGCGGTTGCCCAGGCCAAGGCCCAGTTCCGGGAAGCCGCAGCCAACTTCAAAGCCGCCTTCCTGACCGCCGTGAAAGAGGTCGATGACGCGCTGCTTGAGGCCAGAAGCTATTCGCGTGAA
>JAPKDJ010000020.1 GCA_026421245.1 Akkermansiaceae bacterium
CATTGGAGGCACTGAAAAACACCGATGCCGCCAAGACCTTACTGGCGAGTAGCAATCCCCCTGCAGATCTCATTCAAGCGCTCACGGCACAAAGTGACCTCCCTGCTGCGACCAAAGATCTGCTTTCTACCGCTACCGCCACTCAGGCTGATTACATGGGTTCTGGGCAGAAAATTATCTATGTCATGATCGCATACATGCTGTGCTACATGCCGACCCTCGGCCTTGGTAACACCATCACTTTCTCTCATCTGGCCCAGGTTGAATTTCCGAAGGTTCGTGTTTGGGGAACCATCGGATGGATTGTCGCAGGCCTGACCTTGGGCTTGGCCGGATGGTCGGCTTCTCTGAATATCTTCTGGCTCGGGGCCATCTCAAGCCTGGCTCTTGGGGTCTACAGTTTCACTCTCCCCCACACCCCGCCCCCGTCAAAGGGCAAACCGTTGGATGTTGGTTCGATCTTCATGAGAGATGCTTTCAAGCTTTTCAAAGATCCATCGTTCCTGGTCTTTGCGATCTGTTCGATGCTCATCTGCATTCCGCTCGGATATTATTACGGACAGGCCTCTGCCTATCTTGGCTCGGTTGGGTTCGAACAAGCGGCATCGACGATGACTCTCGGGCAAATGTCAGAGATTTTCTTCATGCTCTTGATCCCTTTCTTCTTCCGAAAGCTTGGAGTGAAGATGATGCTTTTGATTGGAATGCTTTGTTGGGTGGCGCGTTACCTTCTTTTCGCTTTTGGAGCTCCTGACCAGGTCACTTGGATGCTTCTTCTTGGAGTGCTTCTTCACGGGATCTGTTACGATTTCTTCTTTGTGACGGGCTTTATTTATACAGATAAAAAGGCACCCAAAGAGATCCGGGGCCAAGCGCAATCACTTCTTGTGTTCCTTACCCAGGGACTCGGATTGTTCTTTGGTTTCCGAATGGCCTTTGGTGGAACCTGGCCATTTTCGCAAAAGGCCCTGCCAAACACCTTTGGCGACTACGGAGTGGCACCTGCGGCTCACGGTCCATTGATGGAGTCCATCAAGGAAAAGTCCGGAGAAACCGAAGTGAGCTTCATCGATAGCCTTCTTGGAATGTTTGGCAAAGGGTATCCCGACGGTGTTTCGTCAGATCTGATTGGCAAGGCGATGTCAGGCTGGAAGGACTATTGGATGTTCCCGGCGGGGATGGCATTCGTCATCGCGGTCGTCTTTTTTGTAGCGTTTTGGGACAAGAGTGCCGATGGCGACAACGACGAAGCCGTATGACCATTCTGGCACTTCAGAGCGGAGATTGGGCCTCCGTTACGGTTGCGATCATCATCGTAGGATGTGTGATCGGAGGAATGGTGAAGTTTTCTCGGGCCCTTCGAGTTTTAAAGAGAGGGCGCCCTGAGATCGACGCCGAGCTCGCGGAGGAACAAGAATTTCAAAATAATGAGCAAAACGATTAAAGTATTATGTGTCGGAGCCGGTCACATGGGGACTTCCCATGCCCGTGCCTACCACGCGATCGAGGGATTTGAAATCTGCGGGATTGTCACCCGGTCAGAGGGGAGCCGGAAGGCGCTCAATGCCGACCTTGGGGAAAACTATCCTGAGTTCGCAAACTACGAAGAAGCCCTCGCTGCGACGAAGCCCGATGCGGTTTCGATTTCAACCTATCCCGATACTCACGCTGAATTCGCGAAAGCGGCGATGGATGCGGGTGCCGATGTTTTCATTGAAAAACCCCTCGCTGAAACAGTGGCGGAGGCGGAGGAGATCGTGGCGAAGGCGCGCGAGACCGGGCGCAAGTTGGTGATTGGTTACATTTTGCGTCATCACCCGAGTTGGATTAAATTCATCGAGATTTCACAGACACTTGGTAAGCCGCTGGTGATGCGGATGAATCTCAATCAGCAGTCGAGCGGAGACAACTGGAAGACACACAAGAACCTGATGTCGTCCATCTCGCCCATCGTGGATTGCGGCGTGCACTATGTCGATGTGATGTGCCAGATGACACGCAGCAAACCGATTCGTGTGAGCGGAATTGGAGCGCGCCTGAGCGATGAACTCCCGGAGGGAAAGATCAACTATGGTCACTTGCAGGTGACTTTTGAAGACGGCAGCGTTGGTTGGTATGAAGCGGGCTGGGGTCCCATGATGAGCGAAACCGCTTTCTTCGTGAAGGACGTGGTGGGGCCGAAGGGCTGCGTCACGATCTGCGCGAAGGATGCCGGCGGCGAAGGTTCCTCGGCGGATGTCGATTCCCACTCCAAGACCGAGTCGCTTCGTCTGCATCACAGCGAGTTGAATGCGGAAGGAAAATTTGTGAAACAGGACGACTGGATCAGGACCGATGATGAGCCGGATCACGATGGCCTTTGCTATCGCGAGCAGGAGTATTTCCTGAATGCCATCCTGGAAGACGCCGACCTCGGCGATCACATGGATGATGCCATCAGCTCAATGCGAATCGTGGCAGCGGCCGATGAAAGCTTCCGCACTGGAAAGACCGTAGAACTTTAAAACCAATTCTTAGAATCATGAAATCACTACTTTTCGCTTTGGCCACCGTCAGCTCTGCTTACGCAGGAGAATTCGTTGATCTTTTCAACGGCAAGGACTTCGCCAACTGGGGAGGCAAGAACAAGATCGAGCATGCTGGTTACGCCGTTAAGGACGGTATGATCACTTCGACCAAGAAGTGCCGGGTTCTTCAGACGGAGAAGGAATACTCCAACTACGTGCTGCAGTTTGAGTTCAAGCTCACCTCCGGGGCGAACAACGGGCTTGGAATTCACTATCCTGGCAAAGGTGATGCCGCCTACTCCGGGATGGAAATTCAAATCCTCGATAACACTCATCCCAAGTATGCCAACTTGAAGGACTACCAATTTCATGGAGGCCTTTATACTTTGGTCGCGGCCAAAAAGGGACACCTTAAGCCGGTTGGTGAGTGGAACAAGGAAACGGTTACCGTGAATGGACCCCATGTGAAAGTGGAGCTCAACGGGACTGTGATTATGGAAGCCAATCTTGATGAGGTGAATAAGGCCAAGCCAAAGCACGAAGGTGCAAAGCGTCGCAAGGGGCACATTGCTTTTTGCGGACACGGCGACATCGTGAGCTTTAAGAAGATCAAACTCAAGGAGCTGGCGGCCAAGAAAGCCGAGTAAGGACTCCCAAATGATTTAAAATCCTCCGTCACGTGTGGGTGGTGGGGGATGTTCTCTCTCGCGATGTCGGGTCTTAAACGGCAGCGGATGGGGCGTAGCCTGCAGAAGAATAGGGGATCATATTAGCACTATTTCCATCCTGCCAAGCCGTTGTCAGTCAACATGCGCGATGTTAGAACTCTTCTTCTTTTGAAGGGCGCTTGAAAATTGTGACCGTGATCTTATTTTCCTGATCAAGCTTGGCTTTGATGGTCTCCTCGTGCGCTACGATTTTTGGAGTGGCGAAAGAATGGTTTGAAGAAGCGGGAAGGTCCTTTTCGTTCGGATTCGATGTCTTGTTGGATATCGAAAATGAAATCTTAGGATCGTCTTCCTTCAGGTTCAATTCGATTGAGCCTTCGAGAGTCGTTCGCGGTCCGCTACGACCCAGTATTCAGTCGTGAATCACGAGCCGGGAAACCTCAAATTTTGCGTCCTCGATCTGCTCTTCCTGCGCGAAAATCTACATTTTGCTCACTGCTTAGATTAGAGATCTAAGATCCATTCTGTTTTCGTGGGGAGGTGGGTGATTGGTCTTATGGATCCGGCTTCCGAGAGCGCGTGTGGGAATCTTGCTTGTCAGGGGAGGGATGGGTTGAGAGTTTGGGGAGATGAAACAGCTGGTGATTTTTTTTGGAATGGTGGGGATGGTTTTGGGGGAGACGAAGAAGCCGAATGTGATGGTGTTTTTGGTGGACGATATGGGCCTCATGGATACGTCGGTGGCATTTTTGACGGACAAGGAGGGGAAGGCGAAGCGATATCCTTTGAATGATTTTTATCGGACGCCGGCGATGGCGCGGTTGGCAAAGCAGGGGGTGAGGTTTAGTCAATTTTATGCGATGAGTGTGTGCTCGCCGTCGCGGATTTCGCTTTTGACGGGCCAGAATGCGGCGCGGCATAGGGCGACAAATTGGATCAATCCGGCGTCGAATAATAAGGGGAAATTTGGTCCACCAAAGTGGGACTGGGAGGGGCTCGGGAAGGGCGAAGCGACGTTGGCTGGAGTTTTGGCGAAGGAGGGGTATCGGACGATGCATGTGGGGAAGGCGCATCTCGGGCCAAATGGAAGTGAGGGTGAGGACCCGCTGAACGTGGGATTTGAGGAAAATGTGGGAGGGGCGGCTTTTGGGGCCCCCGGGAGTTACTATGGGGAGAAGAGTTATGGACACGAGACGAAGCGGAAGTCGCATGCGGTTCCTCATTTGGAGGCCTACCACGGGTCAGAGATTTTTTTGACGGAGGCGCTGACGCTGGAGGCGAAGAAGCGAGTGGCGCAGGCGGTGAAGGACGGAAAGCCATTCTTTTTGCATTTTGCGCATTATGCGGTGCATGCACCTTTTCACTCGGATCCACGGTTCGCGAAGAATTATGTGAACTCGGGGAAGCCGAAAAATGCCCAAGCGTTCGCGACTTTGATCGAGGGGATGGACAAATCGCTGGGGGATATGCTGGATTGTTTTGAGGAACTCGGGGTGGCGGAGAATACGTTGGTGATTTTTCTCGGGGACAATGGGTCTGATGCTCCGCTGGGTCATCAGCATGAGGTGGCGTGTGCGGCGCCTTTGCGTGGAAAGAAAGGGGCTCACTACGAGGGGGGGATGCGGGTTCCTTTTATTGCGGCCTGGGCCAAACGTGACGAGGAGTTGTCCCAGCAGAAGGTGTTGGCAATACCAGCGGGGGTGATTCAGCCGCAGGTGGCGGCGGTGCAGGATATTTTCCCGACGGTGCTAAAAGTGGTAGGCGCGAAAGAGCCGAAAGGGCATGTGATTGATGGCAAGGCGCTGCAGATATTACTAACGGGGCAGAAGGATGAGGGACGAGAGGAGCAATTCCTGATGCATTATCCGCACGGACCCCATCGGAGTAATTATTTCACGACGTGGCGGGATGGAGATTGGAAGGTGATCTATCATGCGCTGCCAGAGACGAAATCGACGGGGAATCGGTTGCAGTTTGGAGGGGGGAACTACCAGTTGTTTAATCTGGCGAATGATCCGTTCGAGCAGCGCAATATGGCGGTCGTGAAGTCGGATCTCTTAAAAAAGATGATGACGGATATGATTGGGGAACTGGAAAAGCACGGGGCGCTTTATCCGGTGGATGAGTCGGGGAACGAGTTGAAACCGAAGGTGCCGTAAGACGACTGGGGGGGCAGTGGGAAATGAGTTTGTTCATTTTAAATTGAACATATCTTGAATCTGTGTCTTTTACAGGCATGTCTGGTGACACCGATGTGGAGATTGGCCTGAGTGATTTTGAATCACAGGCGATCGATTTTTTTTGCGATGGAGTGAAGCTTTTGGGTCTTCCGAAGTCGATCGGGGAGATCTACGGGCTGCTGTTTGTTTCACAGGAGGCCCTGTCGCTGAACGACTTGGTGAAGCGGCTCGGAATCAGCAAGGGGTCGGCGAGCCAAGGGCTGAAGACGCTTCGGAAATTGGGGGCGGTGCGCGAGTCTGATTCGGTGGAGGGGCGGAAGAGTTATTATCAGCCGGACGTTGAGTTGAAGCAACTTGTGGGAGGATTTATTAAGGAACAGGTGAGGCCACATTTGGAAAGCGGGGAAGGAAAGTTGGCGAATTTGAAAGAGATGGTGAAAGAGATGCCGGGAGATGCTCGGTCGGATTTTTACGCGGGACGGCTTCAGCGGCTGGGACAATGGTCGAAGCGTGCGAAAGTGGTCTTACCTCTCTTACAGAAATTTTTAGGACGATAGATTATGAGTATTGATCCTGCCTGGTATGTGCTGCGCACGCAGTTGAAGCGTGAGCGATTGGCGGCGGCGAATTTGCGTCAGCTGGAAGGGGTGGAGGTGTTTTCACCTCGGTTGAAGTATCAAAAAACGACTCGTCGGGGGCGAGTTTGGTGGGTGGAGCCGTTGTTTCCGGGGTATTTGTTGGCCAGGTTTTCGCTGGAGGAAAAGGGAAGAGTGGTGACTTATACGGCAGGGGTGAGCCGGATGATTAGCTTTGGGAGCACCGTGCCGGAAGTGCCAGAGGATTTTGTCGAGAGCTTACAGAAGGAGGTGGCGAAGGTTGAGACCGGAGATGAGGAGATTGTGGTGAATTGGAAGGTGAATCTCGGCGATGAATTGGAGGTGGCGGACGGCCCGTTCAAGGGAATGGAGGGAGAGGTGGTGGAAGTGCGACCCGGATCGGAGCGTGTGAGCTTGCTTTTGGAGTTTTTGGGCGAAACGCAGTCGGTTGAGGTGAGCTTGTTTAATTTGATCTTAGCCAGGCCGGATGTTCCAGAAGGATGGCGCGGAGATTAATTTGCTTTATCAAATTAGTTCATTTTAAATTGAACAAATGATCAAATCATGAGTCTATCAATGCCAGCGAGTTGATGCTCAGTGATCACTCCAAATTACAAGGCAGCCTTTCCCGTGGTTTCTTCCTTCAAATGGAACGATCGACCAAGGGCGGTAGCGTATTATTGATTTTGTTTTGAATGTTCCCTTATTAGATGTTCCCGCGCAAAATGCGGAGTTGAAGGATGAGTTGATGGAGGCTTTCGAGGGTGTTCTGGACTCGGGATATTTTATTCTTGGGCCGGAAGTAGAGGCTTTTGAGAGAGAGGTCGCTTCCTACCTAGGCACTCCACATGCGATCGGGGTCTCCTCAGGGACGGATGCTCTCGTCGTGGCTCTAATGGCCTCAGGGGTGGGACCGGGTGACGAGGTGATATGCCCGGCATTCACCTTTTTTGCCTCTGCCGGAAGTATTGCACGGGTTGGAGCTGTCCCAGTGTTTATTGATTCGGAGGAGGATCGCTTTAATTTGGATCTCGAAGGGGCGGACGAACTAATCACAGAGAGAACGAAAGCGATTATGCCGGTTCATCTCTTTGGACGTGGTGCAGCAATGGGGCACGTCAACGACTTTGCGAAGAAGCATTCGCTCGTGGTGATTGAAGACACCGCCCAGTCGCTGGGAGCTTCAATTGCCACCCAAAAATGCGGAACGATGGGAGACTTTGGGATCTATAGTTTTTTCCCCTCCAAAAACCTGGGGGGATTCGGAGATGGGGGCTTGGTAAGCTGCGCAGATGACGAGAAGGCCGAGTTGGTTCGCCGTCTCAGAAATCATGGGATGTTTCCCAAGTATTATCATTCGAAAGTCGGCGGCAATTTCAGAATTGATGCCCTTCAGGCTGCTCTTTTAAGGAAGAAGCTTCCTAAACTCGATTCATACGGTCGTGGAAGGGCCGAGAATGCGACCTATTATTTGCATGAATTTTCCGACCTAGATCCAGCAAGGGTGACTCTTCCTCTTGCTGGAACAGCTGAAGAAGGGGTGATTTGGAATCAGTTCACACTCAAAGTGCACGGAGAGCGGGATAGGTTGCAGGCCTACCTTCTGGAAAACCAGGTCGGGTGCGAAATCTACTATCCGGTGCCCTTGCACAAGCAGGAGTGCTTTGCCCATCTCCCGGCGGTGGAGTTGCCTGTGGCGGAGAAGCTGGCGTGCGAAGTGCTGAGTATTCCGGTGTATGCCGAGCTTGGCGAAGAACGGCGGCAACGGGTTGTGGCCGTCGTGAAATCGTTTTTCAAATCATGAAAATATTCATCGCAGGTCATCGTGGAATGGTGGGTTCGGCACTTGTGCGCGAAGCAGAAAAACGAGGTGGATACGAGATTCTCACGGCCACGCGCAGTGAGCTTGATCTCCTCAATCAGTTGGAATGTCACCAATGGCTGCAGGAGAATCGCCCGGATCAGGTCATCATTGCGGCGGCCAAGGTCGGGGGCATTCATGCCAATTCCACCTATCCCGCAGAGTTCATTTACGAAAATCTCACCATCGCTACCAATCTCATCGAAGGCGCACGCCAAGCAGAGGTTGGTCGTGTTCTCTTTCTCGGCAGTTCATGCATTTATCCCAAATTGGCGCCCCAGCCCATGCCCGAAGATTGTCTTCTGACGAGTCCGTTGGAAGGGACTAACGAGGCCTATGCCATTGCAAAAATTGCGGGGCTCAAAATGTGCCAGCATTATCGGGCTCAGTATGGGCTCAGGTACCATTCGGCGATGCCGACCAATCTCTACGGTCCGGGCGACAACTATCACCCGGAGAATTCCCATGTGATTCCTGCTTTGATTCGACGTTTTCACGAGGCGAAAGAGAGGGGAGATGCGAAAGTGACGATTTGGGGAAGCGGAACTCCACGAAGAGAGTTCCTGCATGTCGAAGATCTTGCGGAAGCTTGTTTTCATCTTTTGGGCCATCAGGATCCACCTGACTGGGTCAACTTGGGTGTCGGTCAGGATGTCACTATTCTCGAGCTTGCCCAGCTGGTCGCGAAGACGGTGGGCTTTGAGGGCGAGATCGAAACCGACCCTTCCAAGCCTGATGGGACGCCTCGAAAGCTTCTCGACGTTTCCATGCTCAACGAAACCGGTTGGTCTGCGAAGATCCCCTTTGCCGATGGCCTTGCCGGTGCCTATCAAGACTTTCTCGCGACACTCGATCAGGGCACTGCCCGGCTCTAAAACACACTCTATGAAAAAAGCACTCATTACCGGAATCACTGGCCAGGATGGATCCTATCTTGCCGAACTTCTCCTTGAAAAAGGATACGAAGTGCACGGAATCAAACGTCGGGCATCTTCCTTTAATACCGAGCGGGTCGATCACATCTATGAAGATCCCCATGTTGAGGCTGCGAGGTTCAAGCTCCACTATGGCGACTTGACCGACACCTCCAATCTCACCCGTATTATGAGTGAGATCCAACCGGATGAAGTCTATAATCTCGGGGCCCAGTCCCACGTTGCGGTATCCTTTGAATCTCCTGAGTATACGGCGGATGTGGACGCGATTGGAGCACTTCGACTGTTGGAGGCGATCCGCTTTCTGGGGTTGCAGAAAAAAACCCGCTACTATCAAGCATCGACTTCCGAACTTTACGGTTTAGTCCAAGAGGTTCCCCAGAAGGAAACAACCCCATTCTATCCGCGAAGTCCCTATGCCGCGGCGAAAATGTATGCCTACTGGATTACTATCAACTATCGCGAGTCTTATGGGATTTACGCATGCAACGGAATCTTGTTTAACCACGAATCTCCGAGACGTGGCGAAACATTTGTCACCCGAAAGATTACCCGTGCTCTCGCCAATATTTCGCAGGGTCTCGAGAAATGTCTTTTTCTGGGAAACATGGATGCGCTTCGCGACTGGGGGCATGCCAAGGACTACGTGCGGATGCAGTGGATGATGCTCCAGCAGGAAGAGGCCGAGGACTTTGTCATCGCAACGGGTAAGCAGATTTCGGTGCGCGATTTCGTTGCGCTTGCGGCGAAAGAAGCAGGAATCGAACTCACCTTTTCCGGTAAAGGATTGGAAGAGATTGCAACTGTGACTTCGGTTGACCATGAGAAGGCTCCCGCGATCAGTACCGGAGATGTGATCGTCAAAGTGGATCCTCGTTATTTCCGTCCGGCGGAAGTGGAAACCTTGCTTGGAGACCCGAGCAAGGCAAAGGAAAAGCTGGGGTGGGTCCCCGAAATAACGGTCGAGGAGATGTGTGCCGAGATGGTCGCGCATGACCTTGAAAAATCCAAACAACATGCCCTTCTGAAGGAACACGGACATAAGGTTTCGGTTGCAACAGAGGGTTAGATCCCCTTACAGAGCTCAATGGAAACTCGGCCGGTCATCGGATTACCTGTTGCTGTCACCGACTATGCGGGGGCGGCGCAGTGGTGCCAGGCCCGGGCTCGGGCCGGCGACCGCGCCTATGCCGTGAGTGCGGCCAATACCCATTTGCTTTCCCACGCCCGTCACAATGAGGACTTCGGAAAAACGATGGAACGGTTTGATTTGATCTGCCCGGACGGGATGCCTTTGATTTGGTCTCTCAATGCCCAACTTCCGCCCGATCAAAAACTCAAGGACAGGGTATACGGTCCGACTCTTATGTTGGAGGTTTTCCGGGAGACTGAAGGGAAAAGCGGACACTCCCATTTTCTTCTTGGGGGGAAACAGAGCACGCTTAGCCAACTTACAGATCGCTTTTCTCGTAATGAAATTGCAGGAAGTTATTCTCCTCCTTTTGAAGAGTGGACTGCTGATGAAAACGAAAAGATTATCAAGTTGATTCAACAATCCGGGGCAAAGTACGTTTGGGTTGGGCTCGGATGCCCGAAACAGGAAATCTGGCTTGCCTGTCATCTCAATTCACTTCCCCCCGCCGTCTACTTTGGAATTGGTGCGGCGTTTGCTTTCCACGCGGGAGAGGTCAAGCAGGCTCCCGGTTTCATCCAAAAGACAGGCATGGAGTGGCTCTTCCGACTATGTGCCGAGCCTCGCCGGCTTTGGAAGAGATACGCGGTTCACAATAGCTTGTTTCTTTTTTATACAGTCAAGGACCACGTCACCAATTAGCAATGGCGGAGAACATTCATACCCAGTTTCACCGATTTGTCGCACCTGCGGAGAAAGAAGCTCTCCTCGGCCAGAGAGGGATTGTTCTATGGCTGTATGGACTCAGCGGATCGGGAAAATCTACAATTGCCGCGGCCCTGGAACGTTCCCTGCACGAAGGGGGGCATTTTACGGTCATCCTTGATGGCGATAACTTTCGCCACGGGCTGAATTCCGATCTTGGTTTCAGCGACGAAGATCGGCATGAAAATGTCCGGCGGGTCGCTGAAGTGGCTAGGGTTTTCGCCTTACAGGGAGTCATAGTTCTCGTAAGTGTGATCACTCCAAAAAAATCTCTCCGTTCTTTAGCGCGGGGGATTGTCGGAGAATCGTTTCAGGAGATCTTTATCCGGGCTTCCTACGAGACCTGTGCGACGAGAGATCCTAAAGGTCTCTATGCCAAAGTGGCCGAGGGGAAAATCAAGCAATTCACGGGCAAGGAGAGTGGGTTTGAAGAGCCCTGTTCGCCGGACTTGCTCATAGATACCGAGAAAATTGATCCGACCTCTGCGGTTGAAATGATAAAAACTCTCTTGCCAGAGTGAAAAATCGGCTTTATCCCCCTCCCCGCAGCAAAAACCTGACTAACCTGACCAACTTAATCATCATATGTTTGATTACAACCTGAGCCACCTCGACCAACTTGAGGCCGAAGCAATTTTCATCCTCCGGGAAACAGCGGCTCAATTTGAGAATCCCGGTCTCCTATTCTCTGCTGGCAAGGACTCCATTGTGATGGCCCACATTTCCCGGAAGGCCTTTTATCCTGCCCGGATCCCTTTTCCCCTCGTGCACGTCGATACGGGCCATAACTTCCCGGAAACCATTGAATTCCGGGATGCCTACGCAGATAAAATAGGGGCCCGTCTATACGTAGGCATGGTGCAAGATTCCATTGACCAAGGCACTGCGGTTGAGGAAACCGGTCCAAACGCCTCTCGAAACAAACTTCAAACCGTGACCCTTCTCGAGACCATCGAAGAGCAGCAATATGACGCTGTTCTTGGAGGCGGTCGGCGGGATGAGGAAAAAGCCCGGGCCAAGGAGCGATTCTTTTCCCACCGGAACGACTTTGGTGAATGGGACCCAAAAAACCAACGTCCCGAGCTCTGGAATCTTTTCAACGGAAGAAAGCAACCGGGAGAGCACTTTCGGATCTTTCCCCTCTCAAACTTTACCGAGATGGACGTTTGGATGTATATGCACCAAGAAGGGATTGAGCTTCCAAGCCTGTATTACGCCCATGAGCGCGAGACGGTCACACGCAATGGGGTGATCCTCGCGGTTTCGGAATTCGTGCAACCCAGGGAGGGAGAGCTGGTGGAAACCAAAGTAATCCGCTTCCGGACCATGGGTGATGCAACCATTACTGGCGCAGTTGAAAGCAGCGCCAACACAATGGAAAAGATCATCGAGGAAGTTGCCGCTGCCCGACAGACCGAACGTGGGAATCGGGCTGATGACAAACGCTCGGAAACGGCGATGGAAGACCGAAAGAAAGAAGGTTATTTTTAGAATCCCCTAAACGATCTTTTTAGTTACCTTCTCAGACCTATGTTTATTCGCAGAATCCAAATATTCGTTTTCATCCTCTTTCTTCCGGGAGTGGTTGAAGCGAGAACCCTCGATGAGCTCAAGGTTTCCTATGAGGTGAAGATGCTTGAGTTAAAAAACAAGCACACCCTTGCTCTCGACAAACTGGTCACGGGCTATTTGGGCGCTTTGGAGCGGGTTCAGAAAAAACTTCAGGAGGGAGGCCGCCTCGACGACGTCCTGAAGATCACGAAGGAGAAAGAAGATCTCAAGAACAAAGCCTGGCCGCTGCCCAAATTGGGAAAGTCGTTGCCCGCGGATCTGGTTAAAATGCGCAAGGTTTATGAAAAGACTCGGGTCCTTGTCGACAGGGAGAACGCCACTGCGATCGTTGAGGTGGCAACCAAGATGGACGGGCTGCTTGAGAAACAGACGGAAACCTTAACCAAAGCGGGGCGCATTGCTCAGGCAAAAAAAGCGAAAGTGCAGCGCGAAGCCATCGCGGCCGATCCAAAGATTGTTTCGTCAAAGAATCTGCTGGAGCGGGTGAGGCTTGATCGAAATGCTCCTGTCGCGATGAGAATCCGCCGCTCCGGTGATCATCTGGAGGTCTTGGTTCGCTTCGACAAGAGCGGGGATTTCAGCATGGATAGCCCGGTCGAAAACGTGGTCGAAATTACCGGAGGGAAAAAACAGAAAGGGGAAACCAAAGCAACCGTTCTTGGAGAATTCGTAGGAGCAAAGGGCTATCAAGTTGATCCCTATGTCGCTTTCGAAAGTGATTTAGATGACGTTCTGACTCCTCCGATGCAGGCAGTCAGCCTTGAGGTGAAACCGGGAGTCACTCACGAGGAGCGGAAGTGTCTTCGAATCAAGATGGGACCGGTGGCTCCCAATCCGCGAATTGAATGGCCCAATCTCCTAGAACCAGAGACCAGTGCATCGTTAGTCAAACTTAATTTTCACTACCTGATTCCTCTGGAAAATCAAAAATTGAGAGGCTTTGCCTTTCACCAAGGACTTCTCGCGCCACTTGACGGTCAGGTCATGACGACAAGGGGACGTTGGGTCGGAAAGTCGATCGTAGCCGAATCCATTAATAACAACGCCAATCTCAGATTCTATTTCGAGGGACTTTCCGGCGGAGGGAAAACCTTTAACGGTGGCAACGAGGTGGTCTACCTTGATGACCTCAAAGTCACTTTCCAGCAGTTTTCCGCTCATTCTGTTGCCACCTACAAGGATGGAAAGGTCGCGAACAAACCGGTGACAGATGCCGAGGCTCAGAAGGCCATCATCCTCTCCGGGAGACTTGTTTCTCAAAATTAGATCAAACCTATAATGGACCTTCTTCGTTTCACCACCGCTGGCTCAGTTGATGATGGTAAATCCACTCTCATTGGCCGCCTCCTCTATGACTCCAAGTCGATCTTTGAAGATCAATTGGAAGCAATTAAGGAATCGTCACGGAAAAAGGGTGATGAGAATATGAACCTCGCTCTCCTCACTGACGGGCTCAAGGCCGAGCGGGAGCAAGGAATAACCATCGATGTCGCCTACCGCTATTTCGCCACACCCAAGCGGAAATTTATCATCGCTGATACCCCTGGGCACATTCAATACACCCGGAACATGGTCACGGGAGCCTCAACTGCGAATCTCGCGATCGTTCTTATCGACGCCCGGAAAGGAGTCATCGAGCAGACAAAAAGACACTCGTTCATTGCGAATCTTCTTCGAATCCAGCACGTGGTGGTCGCAGTCAATAAAATGGATTTGGTGGATTACAGCCAGGATGTTTATGACAAAATTATTGCTGATTATAAATCGTTTGCATCCCGGCTCGATAATATCGTCGATATCAGGCCGATTCCAATCTCCGCCCTTAACGGGGATAACATTGTCAACCGGTCTGAAAACATGCCTTGGTACGAGGGCGCGAGCCTCCTTTACCATCTGGAGAATGTCTACGTGGGTGGTGATGAAAACCACGTTCAAGCCCGATTCCCGGTGCAGTGGGTGATTCGACCTCAAAGTGACAAATTTCATGACTTCCGTGGCTTTGCTGGGAGGGTTTCGGGCGGCGTATTCAAACCGGGCGATGCTGTCCGCATCATGCCTTCCGGTTTTTCCACAACGATTGATAAAATTTATCAGGATAAAAAAGAGCTCGCCGAAGCTTTTGCCCCTCAGTCGGTTGTCATGACGTTGAACGATGAGATCGATATTTCCCGTGGAGATATGCTCGTCAAAGACAATAATGCTCCGCACTTGGGTCAGGATATTGAAGCGATGATTTGTTGGTTTTCGACCGTAAATCTTAATCCCCGCAGCAAGTTTGTGATCAGGCATACCACGAGAGAGGCGAAAGCGATTGTCTCCGAGCTTCGCTATAAGATGGACATTAACACCTTGAGAAAAAATGAGGATGTGAGCTCGTTAACTCTCAACGAGATCGGGCGTGTCAAACTCCATACCGCATCTCCTCTCTTCTACGATTCCTACAACAAGAATCGTCACACCGGATCATTTATTCTTATCGATCCCGGCACGAATGAAACGGTGGCGGCAGGTATGATCCTTTGATGACAAGGGACGCTGACATGTCCCTTCGACTTCGAATGCTGGAAAGGGAATTTGCAGCAATGACTTTATGATCCGACGGCTTTCATCGAGTCCGGCTGCCCTAAATGCGGGAGCATCGTACTTTGGTTTTGTTTCGACGTCTTTGTATGGGCTCTTAAGCATCCCAGTTGCGGTCCATTATCTTGAAAAGTCAGAAATTGGCTTGTGGGCCGTTGTCAATACGATGCTGAGTTATCTCGTGTGGATGGACCTTGGCATTGGTTCGGGGATGGGGAGGTTAATGGGCGAAGCAGTTGCAAACGATGACAGGGACGAGATTGATCGATGGTGGACCGCTACCCGCGTGACGCTATGGGTGCAAGGTGCCATCGTCATCATTCTCGGAGTTCTCTTGGTGCCGGTTTTGATCCAGTGGATGGACATCGATTCTAAACTGAGAGATGACACATGGCACCTCTTGTTGGGCGGGGTCTTAATTACCGGGTTGTCTTTTCCTGTGAGGGGCACGATAGGACTTTTGACTGCGCAGAACCGATTTCATTGGGTTCTTCTGATGCAGGCCATCGCCCCTTGGTGCGGTTTTATTGTATTCTACCTTTGTCTCCGAGCTGGGTGGGGACTGAAATCCTATCTAGCATCCCTCGTGGTCTCGCAGATTGCCATTTGGGTTTGCTGTCGTTTTTCCATTGTCTTCGGTCCGTACACTCCGAAATGGAATGGGTCAGGAGTAAAAAAAGCCCGATTTTTAACTCTCTTCAGTCTGAGTGGCAACATGGCAATCGTGGGATTAGTGGGCGCAGTCTTAAAAGGTTTGCCGACTCTCATGTTGGCTCGTCTTGGCGGACTCACAATGGTGCCCGTCTATAATTTCACCTCCAGAGCTCCATTTCTTGGAGGGAGTCTGATTGGGAGAACCTATCAATCCTTTTACCCGAGCTTACAAAGGCTGCATGTCTTAGGAAAGCGGGAGGCTTTTCTTAAGAAGCATCTTGCTGTTGGGAGAGTGAGCCTGAGCGGTGCCCTCTGTGGAGCTGCCATTGTTCTGGCCGTGAACCCCATGATTGTTCAGTTGATTGCGGCCGACCATTACTTTGCCGGCTTGATGGCCAACATGTGGTTTGCCGTTGCATTGGTCACCACCCCTTTTGCAGGCCTTTTTCAGATCCTTCTGCCGATCTCGGGGTCCATGGGAAAGGCGGCAACGGTTTCGATTGTAAAGCTTTTCGCAAGTATGTTCTTCGCAATTCTTGGTTGGGAATGGTTCGGACTTGCTGGAGTAGCAGCAGTCTTTGCTTTGCAGCCGCTAGTGGATCTTGGCTACGCATGGCTGAGGGGAGTAAAGGGATGCGGTTATACATACCGAGAGATTTCTCCCCAGTTGTTGGCTCTTGGTTTCCTGACAATTTTCCTGACTTTCCTGACTGGATCTTTCGTTGCGGCGTCCGATCAATCGCCGACCGTTCTTAGACTATTTTCCCAGCAATTCGAATTTCCCGGGCAGAGTGCTCTCTTGGCTACGGCAGGCCTATTCCTGATCGGACTTATTTTTCTTGGTTGTAGCTTGTGGAAACTAATCAAGGAGAGATAACCTCATTTCACTTCGAAATCTCTTCAGGGATTTCATGCGATTTAGGAAATAGAGTCTCCCCTATTACCTGTAAGAGAGTGAGGAATTTAATTCCGTAGCTTCAGAAGGTGGCCACTCATACCGGAATTCCGGTTGTTCATATTACAGGATCAATTATCAACCGCACCAAGACGATTGGCCGGGTCATCAAAGATGCCGGCCCCCTGGAGTTTCTTGAGCTGTTTTTGAATGCGGAGTTTATCTTTACGAATTCATTCCACGGCACAGCGTTTGCTCTCAATTTCGGTCGCCCCTTGGTGGGGATCAAGCACTCGACCCGGAATGCAAGAATGAGGCCCCTTTTAAAATTCGTGAGTTGGCCCGACAGCCTGGTTGGTGATGAGACTCCGGTGACTGAGATTGAAGAAATTGCACGTGAAAGTGCCACCGCTGTCGACGATAGTATGTTGTCAGCAATAAGATCGTCTTCCATCGAGTTTCTCAAACGGAATCTTGACTGAAATTCGACTGAATAAATATCAAGCAACAAATGAAGATGTCACTTCTAGCCCGTCTTAAAAAAAAGTGTCGCCGCGCACTGGAGTGGATGAAACTGCAGCGAGAGTCGGCACTCGATGCGCATCGATATTTTTGCTCGGCCAGTTGGGCGGGACCGGCAAAAAAACACGAACTTACTCATATCGAATCAGATTTGATCAAACATTATCATGTCTTGGAGAAGGGCTTGGTGATGGCTGACTTTCGCCCCCGTTCGGGGGTTGCGATATTGAAGCGGCTCATTGTTCTGACCTCCATCTGGAAGGATGCCGGAGGGGATGAAAATGAGTTTCACTTTCAGGCGGCTCTTGCGGTGATCAAATCCTACCACCGAAAGCATCACAACTTGAACATTGATGTTTCAGATTTAATTCCTCCCGGGTTTTGCGACGAAGATGAGATCTGTAAGGTGGACGCGGGATCAAAACTGCCAAACGAAATATCAGCGGATGATCTGGCCAAATTTGACCGATTCGCTCTAAGCCGCCACAGTGTGCGTCAATTTAGTTTGGACCGGGTTCCAGAGCACGACCTCCTGACCAGCGCGGTCGAGGTTGCGATCTCTGCGCCCTCGGTGTGCAATCGCCAGACTTGGAGGGTTCATTTATATGAAGGAGAAGCGGCACAGAAAATGTTATCTTTCCAGAATGGGAACCGTGGGTTTGGCCACCTCATTCCGACGGTCGCCATTGTGACCTCTGACATGAGACTTTTTGGCGGAGGGGGAGAACGTTATCAGGGATGGATTGAGGGCGGGTTGTTTTCGATGAACTTTCTCCTGGCCCTTCATGCCCGGGGCCTTTCGTCTGTTGCTTTGAACTGGTCTCGTTTAAACAAGGACGATCGTCTCCTAAGGGCGGCCGCAAAGATTCCGGAACATGAACGGATCATCATGCTGATTGGGTGCGGCTACGCCTCCGAGGGCCACGAGGTCACTTGTTCTCCGCGGTCGCCTGTTTCCCAGTTCATCAAGTGGCACTAAAAATTTAATTTATGACAGCCAAATCCAGACCTCGCATTGGGGTCCTTACCTATCACAACGGCCCAAATTTTGGCGGGTTTCTTCAAGCTTGGCATCTGGTTCATGCAATTCGTGCGCTGGGTTATGAGGCTCATGCCGTGAATTATCTTCACGCGACTCATCACGAAAGTAATCAGATTAAAATTCCGTTGAAGAACCTCTCTTCAGTGAAAGCAAAGATTTTTTGGATGCTGAAACGGAGGGGTTTTTGCAACATTGAAGATGATCTTTGTAAACATCCGTTCGTCTCGGACGCTTCAAAGGTTCCTTGGGATGACTTTGATGCTTTTGTCGTAGGGAGTGACGTAGTGTGGGACTACTCGTGCGAAAATTATGGGCACGACCCAGTGTATTTTGGTGGAATTAGCGGTTTGAAGGATAAACCGATTATCGCCTACGCAGCCAGCTGCGGCCCCTCCGATCCCCAGGGCCCTTTTCCAGATTACATCAGGAACGGACTGAAGAATTTTACGAGTATTGGAGTGCGGGATGAAGCGACCGCTAATTTAGTCAGAGAGGCATCGGGATTGGACAGCGAACTAGTCGTGGATCCAACTTGGCTGGCCCCTGATCCTCCTTCGAAATCCCCATTGAAACCCAAAGGAAAGTATCTCTTTGCCTATGGAGGGAATATCAGCGCACAGCAAAGTGCGGATTTAAGCGACTATTGTCGTTCCCGCAATCTGCTTCTTATAAGTGCACTATCAAGATGTTCAGGTGCGGATAAGATGTATCGGACTCTGACTCCCTTTCAATGGGTGGAGCTGTTTAAAAATGCCGAGGCGACATTCATAAGTGGGACCTTACATGGAACGATTTATTCCATGAAATATGGACGCCCCTTCATCCTTGCCAATGCACCAGCGACTTCAGCGAAAATTAAACAAATTTTGCAGCGCACGTCTCAGGATTTCCGACTTTTTGAGCCTGGAGAGATAGCGCCTGATGACCTGGCGATTCTCGATTCGAAATTGGCGAAAGCGCCCGAGCTCCCCTTGAGCTGGATCAATCAATCTCAGTTGTTTCTGGAAAGATCTCTTTCGAGATGCGTCGCTCGCTAAAAATAAAATCATCGATGGCAAAGAAAATCGCAATTATAGCTAACGTTCCGGTCTGGATAATCCCGGGTTTGGAAAAGCTCAAACACGGAGGCCACTATTGCACTTGGCTTGAAGCTTTGATTCCGGCGTTCGAACGGGAAAAGAGAGATTTCGAACTTCATTGGATTACCTTCTCGAAGGAGACTTCGGAATATCATTTTAAGGAAGCCTTCGGCCAATTTTTTCACATCTTTCCGAGAGGAAGTCTGGCAGTTGGAATTGTATCAAAGTTTTTTTTGGAAACCTGGAAAGTGAAAAAGTTGATTAGGAAACTGAGCCCCGATCTGGTTCATGCATGGGGCAGCGAAGAAGTGTGCGGGATTGCGGGAGCTAGATCCGGGGTGCCTCAAAAGTTGTTCACGCTACAGGGATGTTTGACCGACTATGTCAGAGAGGTTGGGGGAGCATTTCTTTTCCGTGTGCAAGCCAGGTATGAGAAAAAAACTGTTGGAGCTTACGAGCATGGAACTGCCGAAAGTCCAATGGCAGCTCTGCTCCTTTCCGATCTAAATCCTAAGATCATGGTCGATATTGTGGAGTATGGGGTGGATGAAAAGTTTCACGAAGCGAATTGGGACCCAGTCCAACAGCCCACAGTTTTGTTCGTCGGATCCATCGATGAGAGGAAAGGTGTTGCGCATTTAATCGAGGTGGCCGCTCTGCCGCAGTGCGCCGGAATCAACTTTCGAATTGCGGGAGAGGGGGCTTTGAAAAACCATCTTATGGAGAAGGCGACTGAAAATGTGACCTGGCTTGGGAAAGTTGATCGTTCGAAAGTGATCTCCGAGCTCGAAGCGGCATGGGCTTTGGTCATTCCTACTTTTGCTGACACAGGCCCAACGGTAGTAAAGGAGGCACGAGTGGTCGGATTACCTGTTGTGATCACAAATGCCGCAGGCGCTTCTAGTTATGTTGATGATTCAGGATGTGGATTTGTCATAGAACCTGCAGACTTGGTGGGATTGAGTAAATCGATTCTTGAGATTTGTGGAGATCGCGAGGATTGCATGGAAATGGGAAGGAAAGGATGGCAGGAGCACCGTGAAATCCTAAATCCTGCGACAACCGCACGGAGCTTCAGACAGATCTATGAAAAACTTCTCTCTCCTCCAGATTCTCTCTCCGCTACTTAGAGGTGCGATCTTGCCGACACTTGAAACTTGCTCCGTCCAAGTTGAATTCGCAACTCAAGCGCTAAAGTGTTAAACTATTTCCTGAGCTCATGCAATTGTTACGTTTGTTAAAGAAATATATGCTGACCTTTCTTTCGCCATTTTGGGGAGTTATTCTGAAACTCAGAGGCCTTTCAGTGGGGAGAGGATTCGTGTGTATCGGAAGGCCTGGAATCAATCGAACCTCTGGAAGTACGATCTCGCTTGGAGATGAGGTCTCTCTCTGCAACACGGGAATTGCCAACCCCCTTGCCGAGGGGGGGAGGTGCCGATTGGCGACAATCGCTCCGGGAGCGGAAATCAAGCTGGCCGATCGAGTGGGTGTGAGTTCATCAATTATCTGTGCAGCGACAAGTGTTGTCATTGGGGAGGGAACGATCATCGGAGGTGGAGCCATGATTCTCGATACGGATTTTCATCTGCAAACAAAAGAGGGAGACTGGGGAACTGATCCGCAGGCAGTCAGCCGGCCTGTTGTGATTGGGAGGAAGTGTTTTATCGGAGCTCGTGCCATCATTCTAAAAGGAGTGACGGTAGGTGATCATGCCGTAATTGGTGCTGGTTCGGTTGTGACACGGGATGTTGCATCGAACACGGTGGTGGCAGGAAATCCTGCCACGGTAATCAGGGGGAATCCCAGAGACCTTGAATCGGGGACGCAGGGGGACAGCGAAATGATTCCAGTAAATTCGAAACTGTGATTACGCGAGAAAATTTCTTTGATCGCTATTGGGCGGCCCTAGATGATGAAGGCTGGAAGGGCATCGTTCTTCATTCGTGGAAGGATCTCCCTGAAAAAATTGAATCGGATGTCGACTATGCCGTTGCGGGTTGCAGCCCTCGTGAGTTACTTGTTTTTCTGGAGCGATTCTCCAGGGAGCATGGTTGGAGGCTTGTTCAGGTGATTGAACATGAACCTTCGGCATTCTTTTGTGTCTGTATGCAGAATGGCGGTGAATTTGAGCAGATTGCGCTGGATGTCACTTGGGACTACCGGAGGCTCGGGCATTTTCTTGTGAGTTCCGAAACTCTTCAAAAAGAGGCGAGAGAAGTGGGGGGCAAATCTTTCAAGGTCACTTCTCCGGGAGCAGAGGCAGCTTACATTTTGGCAAAGGCCGCTGCCAAAAATAAGGGCTACCACGAGATCGAATCGCGATTGAAGGAACTCTGTCACGAGGACTCCAGCAACTTTGCCGAAAGTCTAAAACAGGCCTTTGGATTTCAACCGAAGATTGAAGAATCCGAAGCCGGTCTTTTGGGCGAACTCAAGGAATGGTATCCGGATGCTGCGGCCTTTAAACCTGTGCGCTCCGGCAAACGATACGGTCTTTCGGAAATCCAACTGTATCTTCGTCGGTGTCGGCAGCCTACGGGATTGTGGCTGGGTTTTTCCACTGGTGATTCACCCTCTGGCGAAGAGGTGATCGAAGATGCTCTGAGGCCAATCAAGCCACTCTATCGCAGGAACAAGGTCACGCCACGCCTGAAGTCATCAGGGGCCGTGAAGGCTTTGAATCTAATGATCAGGACCTCTCTTGTGGTCGAGACCAAGGCGGGGAAAAATCTTTTGGCATGTAAACTGAGAGCCATGATCGACGCAGAGGCTTCGAAGGATTCAGCCGAAGTGACTCGATCGATTCTAGACCATCTCAACAAGAGAATCGTTCGGAGAATTGCAAAACTTTGATTCGGCGAAAGGCCACGTGCCTCGCAGAACGCAAAACCCATTTCATCTCCCGTGAAGATCCTATTAATCGCTTATGCCTGTGAGCCCGGAAGAGGTTCGGAGTTGGGGACGGGTTGGAACATGTCCCTTGGGTTGGCCAAAACTCACGACTTAACGGTTGTGACCCGTGCCAACAACCGTGAAAAGATTGAAGATGATCTCAAAGGGTATTCCGGGCCGTCTCCCCGATTTATCTATGTAGACCCGGGTTCCTGGGCATTGCGTCTTAAGAAGATGGGGGTTTTGCCCGTGCAGGTCTTTTATCAACTATGGCAGATGGCTGTTGCCAAGACCCTGAGGAAAGCGGACGGAAACTTCGAGATTGTCCACCAACTGACATTTAATTCGTTTGAGGTTCCGCCCTTGGCTTTTTGGAGACTTGAGGGAGCAAAAATTTGGGGTCCGATGGGCGGAGGACAAACTGTTCCCCGATCTCTTTTGAGTGCCTTCGGAGGAAAGGGAGGGGTAAAAGAGTTTTTGCGAAACCTCAGGGTGCGCCTTTCATCCTGGAATCCGTTGTGTCGTGGAACCTTGCGAAGATCATCATTGGTCTTGTTTGCGAATCAGGAAACGAAGCAGCTTCTGGGGAAAAATTGTAAAGGAAGAACAGATTTCATGATCGATGTGGGTGTCGACATCACCAAGTTCACTCCGAGGGAAAAATCCACCTCAAGTGATCAGGTGGTCTTCCTATTTGCGGGCCGGCTTGAGGGGCGGAAAGGTGTGTTGCTTCTCATTCGAGCTTTTGAGAAGCACGCCAAAGAGACTTCAAATACGGAACTACGCATCGTGGGAGACGGGCCTCTCGCGGATTGCTTGAAAGAGGAAGTGGGGCGGATGGATTGCTCTGACCGGATCGTTTTGACTGGGCTTGTGAGCCACACGGAGATGGAGCATGAATTTGCCCGAGCTGATGTTTTTTCTTTTCCGAGTTTGAGGGATACTTCGGGAGCTGCTGTTTTGGAGGCTATGACAATGGAACTCCCTGTCATTTGTTTTGATCACCAGGGATCGGCAATCATGGTTTCCGACGATTGCGGGCTGAAGGTGGCCGCTGGATCAACTGAGGAGGCGATCGATAACCTCTCGCAAGCTATGAGCGATTTGGCCGGAAATCGGGAGGAAAGGGTTGCGATGGGCAAGGCGGGGAGGCTCCGAGTTTCCGGCGAATATGATTGGGCCTCCAAGGTCTCAAGAATCAATCTCTATTATGAAGAATTTAGAACTGCGGCCTCGCCGGATTAATGCGGCGAGGCGGTAGGCGATTCGAATTTCAAAACTCAAAGTAAATTAAGGTTAGAGCGCCTCCGGTAACCTAATCGTCATTTAGGATATCCCTGATAATCTCTGGCTTAGGTAGCTTCTCGGATGAGGGCATATCGCAAGATCAACGGTGGTGGAGATCTCTTTGCTGCTCTTGATCACCAAAAAAAAGTCACCCAGCGTGAAGTCGGCATCCTTAAACTGGGCGCCCTCATCAATTGGGAGAGCTTTCGTCCCGTCCTCGAAGAGGTCGCCGGCTATACCACCAAAGATTAGAGTAAAGATGGCCGACCTCCTTTCGATCCGATCTTCATGCGCAAGGTCCTCATTCTTCAAAATATCATGGCTTGAGTGGTGAAGCTGCCTTTCACTTTCTTGCTTAGGTGAGTGAGAGATTGGAGATCGATTATTATGGGAATTTTGATTTAACAGGGGCCCGTTCTCCGGATTTTTTCCTGAAATCATTGGCGGGCTTCTTAAAACGGTTTCCAGAAGCACGGGACGCAACGCGCTTTGTCTTTTATGGGGCATGGCCATCGTCAGCCTTGATTCCGAAGGATCTCAAAATCCTTAAGGATTTTCCGGGAGTTAAAGGGGCCTGATATTTGTGAGAACAGACGTTTGGAAGAGAACAAAAAATCATAATTGGTATGAACGACCACGAAGTCATTTCCCGGTCATTTGTTGCTCTAGGAGCAGCGGGGACGGATGTTTTTCTTGTGAAAAAAGGGGGGCGGGTCCTGCTGGCGCTTCCTCGCAAAAAAGAAGCCGCTCTGATGGCGTTGCGACTTTACCAGCCCCAGCGAATCGTAGCGAAAGTTTTTGTGTGGTGTGTCGAGTGGTCTGTGAGGCTTGGAGTTCATGGTCTTTTCTGCAAAAAACTCCACATTGAAGAGGGTGCTGAGCCTGCAGGGCAGAAGATGACCAATGTTGAGACGGGTAGCGAAGGAGTGTTGCTCGGAAATCCGGATCACAAGGTGCAAAGAGCGATTGCTTCTTATTGGAACGAAGGCCGGTTTGAGGTTGCGAAGATGGCCTTTGGGAGCGAGGGCGTTGACTTGATCGACGGAGAAGCCGCAACAATTCAAAACCTGCCAAAGGGTTTAGTCGGGATTCCGGAGATTTTGGGAACGCAGAACTCGGGAGAGGTCGGAATGATGAGGCTGCCCTATTTCAGGGGGCGTTTTGTGAATCCAAATGAGCCCCAAGCCTACTTGACTTTACTTGGTCAGTGGGTTCTTGGGGAAGCACCTTGCTTGTTGAATACGTTTCCCGAATGGGAAAAAATCAGGGACGTTCTTTCTAGTCGTCTGAGGGGGGATGAGGTTTTCAATCGTTTGAATAAAATCGAGCTGACTCCTTCGGTTCGTCATGGAGATTTTGCCCCGTGGAATTTACTCAGGAATGCAAAAGGGGACATACTTGCGCTTGATTGGGAGTGGGGAGTGCCATGGGGGGTTCCGGGATTTGATCTTGTGCACTTTCTCTCACAGGACCTGCGTTTGGTCCAGCGACTGTCTCCCGAAGAGATCGTGGATGAAGTTGAGGCCGCTCTTGGTAAGGATCCTTACCAAGCTTATTTGAAACGGGTTGGCTGGGGCGATGCTCGCCGTGAACTTTTCATCGCTGCGATGGCTTTTTCTCTGGGTTCAAATCTTGAGGGATCTGGGCCGATCCTGGATCGATTGCTGACTGCTTCATTAGATCATTGACGGGTCCGGTATTCTGTCGTTCTTACAGTCTCCTTTTTATCCAGTCAGGTTCCCGCGAATAAAATAATCAATGTCAAACGAGACCGACAGAACGCCTAAAGTCAAGGAGGCCGCGATACCCATCGTGGTTTTTGCCCAGGTGCCTCCACCTGAACATGGCCAAAGCCGTATGGTAAAGCTCGCACTTCAGGCGCTTCGTGCTGACGAAAAATCTTTTGATGTTCATCATGTCAACGCTCGGTTATCGGAAACGTTGGAGGAGGTTGGGGAGAATTCCCTTCGAAAGGGAGTTCTTATTGCGGGATATCTCCTTCAGGCGATCCGGCTTAGGTGCAAGCTCTCTCAGCCAGTGCTTTATTATGTTCCGGGGCCGGTAAAATGGAGTGCGGTAATCAGGGACTGGTTTGTTCTGGCGGTCATACGGCGTTTCTATTGCCGAGTCGTCTTCCATTGGCATGCCATCGGGCAGGGGGAATGGGCCAACGGATCAGAGAGGGTTTACCTGCCGGGACCGAAGTGGTTTGATCGAATTGCGCGTAAAATAAGCCGATTGGTTCTTGAAGAGCCTCATGGTTCAATCGCGGTGTCAGAGCAGTCTCAAGCTGATGTTTCAGCAGTGGGATCCGTCCATTCCCTTGTGGTGCGTAACGGGATCGCGGATCCTTGCCCTGACTATGGGAGGAATTTGGGGCTTGAGCGCCTCAGGGCCATAGCTGCTTTTAAGGATTCCCAAGCACCTGTCTTTAGAATTCTTTTCCTTTCCCATGGAACGGAAGCCAAGGGGCTTTTTGATGCGATCAAAGCGATCCGACTTCTTTTGGAGGAAACGGAGGATTCGTGGCGTTTCCAGTTTTCTCTGGCCGGCGGGGTAGAGAGCACCCTCGCTTGCAGATTTGAAGAAGAAGTAGAAGCGCTTAAGAATCTCGGAGGCTCCCGGTTGGACCTTCAGATTCTTGGCTACCTTGGGGCTGAGGGAAAATCCCAAGCGTATGCGGGGCATGACATTTTTCTTTCACCCAGCCGATGGGAGAGTTTCGGCCTGACGACGGTGGAAGCCATGGCTCATGGGATGAACATCGTCGCTTCGGAATCGGACGGTGTGAAGGGGGTATTATTGACGGATTATCTCTATCTGACCCCCCCGGCTGACAGTAGAGCGCTTTTTCGGTCTCTCTTGAAATGTTGTCGAGACTTTCACGAAGGACGGAATTCTGAAACGATCGAGTTGCTGCGTTCTCGGTTCCTTCAAAACTATCAACTGGATGACTTTATGGGCAACCTGAGGGATGTCTTAAAGAAATTCTGTGGACCTGCTTTACTGGCTTCGACGAGGGTCACTGAAGGTCCTTCGTTGGTGAGATCGGCAGAGAAAATTCCAATTTCCGTCTATCTTGCTGATCAAAATCCCGGTTATGACCGTAGTTTCGGGATTTCCCGCATGTCTCATATCGTGCTGCAAGCTCTCTATTCTACGGGTAGCGTTGAACTCACTACGATCGTTTCAAAAACCTCCCAGCGTGCTCCGGAAGGAGTTACGCAGGCTCTAGTATTGCCATGGGGAACTCGTCACAAATTGGTTCGTTTTCTCACTGACCACTTACATCCGCTTTTATCATTAATCCGGGATTCAAGTGCTGTGAATTATTTCCCGAAAGGATACCTTCCGTTATTGAGCCGCCAATGCCGCCCCTCGGTGGTGACAATTCACGATACCATCATCCAGTATGATGAAGATCATTACCCCGAGTGGCGCAGTCAGTGGGAATACAGTTATTGGGCAATGATGTTGAAGCATACCCTTCGGCAAGCGGATTGGATTTTGACCGTATCCGAGTCTTCAAAAAATCAGATTCTTTCTTTTATGGCCCGACATGGAATCCCGGCCAAAAAAATTACGGTGACTTATGAACCTTGTTCATACGACGGTGTTCCCCAGCCTGATTTTCATGAGAAGGAAGACTATGTCATCCACCTTGCTTCGGTGGAGCCTCACAAGGGGACAGCTCGGTTGATCCGGTGGTGGGTTGAAATTGCGAAAACGAGGGAAGATCTCCCGGCTCTTCACCTGATTGGCAACGTGCCTGAAGAAATCAGATCTCTCGTTGAAGAATCTGACAGAATCATAAAGCGCCCCTTCTTGAGTGATGAGGAATTGCAGGCGACATACCGCAAGGCAAAGGCTTTGATTCTGCCCTCCGAAATCGAAGGCTTTGGTCTTCCGGCATTGGAGGCTTACTATCTCGGAACCCCTGTTTGCTTTGTTCGTGAGACTTCGGTTGAAGAAGTGTTGAGTGTGGCGACGGCGAAAGGGGGAATGTCTTTGGACAACCCAGAATCCCAGATGGCCGCTCTGGACGAAGTCCTAGCAATGGATCCTGGAGAAATACGGGACTGCGGTCTCAGGCTTCGCAAGGTCTATTCACTAAAAACTGTATCTGAACGGATGCTGACGGTATTTCAGGAAGTGTCGCGGGAATTCTCGTAACGATTTAGTTGCCCTTTTATCGAGAACGTCGTCTGCTTGTGTCTCGTAAATATTCAAATACCCACAAACTGCTAAATGAATCAGAATAAGCTCAAGGTCGCGATCACCGCTGTCATCACATTGATGCTCAGCCTGTATCTGGGGATTGGTGCTGCTTCAGCACAGGGCGAGGTATTGAAAGTGACGGGAGTGGCAATGATGATTGCTATCTTGGTCGGGTTTGGCAGCCGGATCTGGTTGCTCGTTCCGCTCACGATGTTATCGAGCCTTTCGTTCCGCTGGATGCCGGGGCAATGGCGTGCTGCTGACCTGGCTTATCTGATTGTGATTGGGGGATGCACTCTTCTCTTCCTGACCCGTAACCTGAAATTTAAAATTCAGTGGCGCCTCATTCATCTTTTTGGACTGCTTGTCATTGGGTCCGTTGTTCAGGCGTATGCAAGAAATCCGGTGGGATTGAATGTCCTTGGAAGTTCCAGTGTGGGTGGCCGGGCTTATTTTACATTTGGAGTGGGTTTAATGATGTGTGTGTTGTTCAGTGTCCTGAGTGTTCCGGTTAAGGATCTGTTTGCCATGCGTAAGTATGCTCTCGTTGGAGGGGTATTCACGTTGGTGGCCCAGTGGCTCGCCTACGTGCCGGGGCTGGCCCTGCCACTGGCTTTGGCGTTGGGAACCGGAAATCTTGATTTTAACTCTCAAGGTACAAGCGGCGGCGCGGCGGGCCGGAATATGGCAGGTGCGGATTCTGCTAAAATCTTATCAAGGATTACGGTCGCCTATACGAATCCGCTAAAATCACTCCTTTTTAATCGTTGGACCCTCATTGTCTGCTTTGCCATTTTGGGAGGTTTGGTCAGCGGCTTCAGAAGCCAACTGGGAGGGGGGATTCTGATTTTGGCAATTGGCGTATTTTATTGGCAGGGGATCAGAGCAGTGATTGCAGCTTTTTTGGTGGGAGTTTTTGGTCTGATGAGTCTGGCGATCTTGAATTTGATGCTTCCTCTGTCAGCGGAGGCGCAGAGAGCCTTATCATTCCTTCCGGGAACATGGGAGCAGCGTTATGTGCGAGAGGGTGAGGATTCAAACGACTGGCGGTTCGAGATGTGGGAAGAGGCCCTTACTTCGGAACGCTGGATTAAGAATAAGATGATGGGAGATGGCCTCGGTTTCAGCTCGAAGGAGCTCGACCTTCAGTCGGCTATGTCGCAAGGGGAGCACCAGATGGCTGGGTTTGGTACCCTGAGCGCGCAACAAGTGTCTCTTTTGATCAATGGTGACTATCACAGCGGCCCGGTGAGTTTTGTGAGGGCGGTGGGCTACGTCGGGTTAGGGATCTTTGCGCTGGGGTTGATCGCAGTTCTCATTTCCAGTCATCGGCTGCTAAGGTCTCTCAAAGGAACTCCCTATTTCGGGATAGCGGCACTCGTATGTATTCCTGCTTTTGCACAGCCATTTATATTCTTCTTTGTTTTTGGGACCTTTTCCGGAGACATCTCACAGTTTTTTCTAAATGTTGGGATGATTTGCTTCCTTAGAAATAATATCGATTTTGAGAATTTGCATCGTGATCCGAGAGAGGAACCTATGGAAGAGTCTGAAGTTTCTGCCAAGGCCTTGTCATAGGCTGGAAGTCTGGTATGGGGAGGGGAAATGATCCTTCTTCCCGATAGCTATTAAGTTTTTGAGATGAAAGTTGTCATCGAGGCCTACTCCTGCGAGCCGGGGGAAGGATCGGAAAAAGGAGTGGGGTGGAATGTCGTCTGCCAGCTGGCTGCTCGATATCAACATCAGCTGGCCGTGATTACGAGGTCGAGAAACAGGGAGAAAATCGAGGAGGTGGCTGACGAGCGGACAAAGGATGTGGAGTGGATCTATGTCGAACCTCCGGCCTTCTTCGCAAGGGTTAAGAAACGAGGGTCTGTTGGGCTACGACTTTATAACCTCCTATGGCAACGTGAGATGAAGAAGGCGGCGGCCCATTATCTAGCCAGTCACCAGGTTGATGTTTTGCATCGACTGACTTTTGGGAGCGTTATTCCGCCGAGTTTGCTCTCGGGCTTTAAGAAGCCGTTGGTGGTCGGGCCTGCGGGTGGCGCCGAGATGAGCCCTCCCGAGCTTGTCGCAGATCTTCCGTTGCGACTTTGGCTGAAAGACCGGATCAGGGAGTTGCTTTTTAAATTTGGATCTTGGTTGCCATCAACGAGAAAGGCCTACCGAAGTTGCTCGGTGGCACTGGGGGCGACGGATGCTTCGGTTACGGCCTTTAAAAAACTCGGGGTGGACGATGTTCGGCGCGTTCCGCAATCGGGTTGTGGTGATGATGAGGTGGAGGCATTTGCGCTTTCCCGCCCTGTCGATCCTACCCCGCATGAAGGTCCGATACGGTTGCTGACCGCTTGCCGATTGGTGCATTGGAAAGGGGTCGATTTGGCGATTGAGGCAGTCCATAAAGCGATCGTAAGCGGTGTGGATGTTGAGCTGACGATTCTTGAGTCGGGTCCTGAGCGCAAATCCCTGGAAGCGAGGGTTGCAAGACACGGATTGGCCGACCGGATTCACTTTGCCGAGAAGTTGCCTGCACTGGAGGATGTCTATGAGTTAATGAGAGCATGCGATGCCTTAATCCATCCTGCCTTGAACGAAGCCTTTGGTCAGGCGGTGCTGGAGTCGCTTGCTTTGGGGCGTCAGGTAATTTGTCTCGATTGGGCGGGACCGGGAATGATTGTGACCGATCACTGTGGAATTAAGATTCGGCCGGGTTCACGGGAGGATGTGGTTTCCGGATTCGCGCGGGCGATAGCCTCCCTGCCGGAACGGCGGCAAAAATGGGAAGAGATCCAAAACGCGGCAATCAAGCGGGCGAAGGCCTTTTCCTGGCAACGGCTTGCCGGAGAAATCGATCAGGCATACCGAGACAGTGTCTGAGATAGAGCGAAGACACTTCGCCTATGGACAATTCAAAGAAGAATGTCGAAAGTTCGACCAACATTATGAACTCAAATGAAATCCGAGAAAATTGATTTTTCGATCATTACCCCTAGCCTGAATTATGGGAAATTCATTGGGGAGTGTCTTGAAAGTGTTGACATCCAGCACGATGTTGTTTTGGAGCATTTGATTTACGATGCTGGTTCCACCGATGAAACCGATGAAATCGTTTCCAGATACCCTAAAGTTCGTTTGATTCAGGAGCCAGACGACGGAATGAGTCACGCTATCAATAAAGGTTTCGCGGCGGCCAAGGGGAAGTGGGTGATGTGGCTAAACGCCGATGATCGATTGAAACCAGGAGCGCTGAAAGCAGTTCTTGAATTTGCGGCCGGGAAAAGTGCTGACGTAATTTATTCTGGATGGGATTTTGTAAATGAAACTGGGTCTTTGCAAAGATCGATGACGCTGTTTCCCTTTCAGAAAACAATGCATTGTTACTTAGTTTGTTATATTGGATCGACCGCCGCTTTTTACCGAAAGAGGACAGTCATTGATGAAGGCCACTTGTTGAATGAGAATTTTAAATATGTGATGGATGGGGAGTTCTACAATCGTCTGGCATCAGTAGGTAAGAAGTTTTCCTATCTTCACTCCAAACTAGCAGATTTCCGAGTGCATGGAGGGAACTTGAGTCTCCGGCACCGAAACAAGCGGGATCGGAATGCTTCCGATGAACTTGTGAGGCAAAAGCAGTTTGCAGAATCAGCCACGATTATTCGCTGCTACGGGCAGCAAGTCATGCATTCGCCACCGTGGGTTTGGTTTGCGGACGGGATCCTTTCAATCTTTTTCAGGTTAAATAAATTCGTATTCAAGCGAGTCTACCGATGGTGTATTCCCTTGGTAAAGCTGGAGGCCACCTCTGCTCAGAAGATTAGTGGGAAAGAGGGTGATGAATCTTCGAACTAAAGAGGGGCTTCAAGCCTATGCAAAAGCGGGCTCCGGAAACGTGGCATTTCTCCGCTTCGAGAGGGGAGGACTGGAGCAGGGGCCACTGAGTGACTGGGATATCGCTGTCAGGGACCGTTCAAAAGCTCTCACAATTTGCGAAAATCAGCTCGGGACTTCATGGCTGAGGATTCCACGCCGATACGTAATTCAGCACTTTTTTAAATGGGGGCAAGTTGACCTTCTTCCGGTCTTTGAATGGAACGGGGTGGAGTATTTAGATCGGGAGTCTTTTTGGGACGGGGTTTCGGTCTCCGGAGACGGGATCCCGAGACCTGCTTTGGGGCATGATGCCTTCATTGCCTGGATGACGGGCTTACTTTGGGGGGCGCGGTTTAATTCTCGATACACTGGCTTTGTGAAGCTGGGAGCGACCGAGGACGAGGCCAATTTCAGGAGTAGTTTGGAAGCAGCCTTTGGAGGTCAACTTGCGGAAGCGCTTTACCAACTGGCGGCTGAGGGGAAAGCGTCCGAGGCGACGAATATGGCCGGCAAGCTGAGGGTTACCTTGTGGCTTCGCAGGTTGAGATCTTCTCCGCTGAAGACTTTAAAAGGGGTGGCGAGGCATTGGTTTTGTGAACTCGGGTTTCATTGGCGCACGCCCTATCCATGGGTCGGAATTTTGGGTCCCGACGGGAGTGGAAAATCATCGGTGATCGAGGGTTTGACCGAGAAGCTCAAGCTTTCGAGGATAAAGATGAGGTCGATCCACTGGCTGCCTCAGCTCAGTAGAAATGCCGAGACATCGACGGCAGTGGTTACCGATCCCCACGCCAGGCCACCCAAATCAAGTTTTCTATCGCTGTTACAACTTGGAAAGATTGTCGTGGTCTGGTGGATCGCGATGGCGCGTGATCTAGTTCATTTGCGGGCCAAGCAATCGCTTGTGCTTTCCGATCGTTTTTATCCAGATCTTTTGGCGGACCCGAGGAGGTATCGATATGGGGCCGGGATGGGAGTTGCCAAGTGGGTCTTTAAGCTCATCCCCAAACCGGACAGGGTAATTATTCTTCATACTGCGGCAGAGACTATCTTGAAGAGAAAACAGGAAGTTGCGCCCGCTGAATTGGAGCGGCAACTCAAGGCATATCATACGATCTCGGAAGACTGGGGAGATCGAGCTGTTCTGGTAGATTGCGGGCAGGAGCTCGATGAAGTTGTGGAGAGGGTTTTCGAAACCTTGGTGTTGGCCTTGGCTAAAAGGACGAGATGAAAAAAGTCGCTCATATTCTTTCTTATTTTCCGGGACAGGAGGGTTTGACCAGCTTTTGCAGAGGGCTGGGTTCTGCCTTCGAAAAAATTGAGGAGCTGGACGTCCCCATTATCACTTTTCGCGGAAAACCGGCTAAGGAGTTTACCGGGAGGGAGCCCCCGCTGATCAAGTATCCCCATCGGAAGAAACATCCGTTTGATCTGCCGACTGATTTTTTGCGTGCCCTTGATTCCGGGGAGTTGGTTCTCGATGGAGCGGTCTTGCATGGAACCTACAGCCCGCAAGTTTTTGCTTTGGCACGAGCTCTTCACAAACGGAAGGTTCCTTATATTTTCATGCCCCATGATCCTTATGTGAGGGATCTCACAAGACACGGGGCTTTCAGGAAGTTCGCGTTTTGGCATTTGTGCGAAAAGTGGGTGATTGATCATGCTGCCGCGATTCAGCTGCTGTCTGCCGGTCACGAGGCTCCTTTACGGGCACTGGGCCGAAAAACTCCGGTCTATACGATTGCGAACGGCTGCCATCCGGAGGACCGGAAGTTTATCGATCCGAAAGCTAGGATTCCGGGGGAGGGGGATGATTTTGTGATTCAGTATCTCGGGAGAATGGATCGAAATCACAAGGGGTTGGATCTCCTCATACGTGGATTTGCGCAATTCCTCTCGGGTTTCGAAAATGATGAAAAGATCTTTCTCCAATTGAGCGGGAATGATTGGGTGGACAGACCATTCCTTGAATCGTTGGCAAAAGAACTGGGGATATCCGACCGCATGAGGTTCACCGGCCGACTTCCGGAGCACTCGGTCACGATCCACAGCAGGGCGGATCTGTCCGTGTTGTGCTCACGTTTTGACGGGTTCGGACTGACGATCGTGGAGGCGATGTTGGCAGGGAGGCCGGTGATGGTCTCCCGCGAGGCCGGGATTGCCGAACATGTGGAAAAGGCAAAGGCTGGATTTTTGGTGGATCCGAATGTGGCAAGTATCGCGGAAGGTTTCGATACGGTATGGACAGCGCGTGGGGAGCTAGCGGCGATGGGGGGACGGGCGCAGGATTTTGTGTGCTCTGATTTGACTTGGGCAGCTGTGGCTCGAAAATCACGGACGATTTATAAGTCGGTTTTTGGCTGCTAACTTGAAGTGCAATCCAAGATTGATTTGGGGATTATTTTTGACAACGTGCGCTAACATGAGTTTTCTGATAGTGATTTAGAAGGGATGATTAAAAAAATTCCAAATTTCAACATAGAGCGCTTGCCCAGATGGGCCAAGTTGATCTGTGCTTGCCTCCTGATTCCCGCAACTCCTGCGACCGCTGCGGTAGATCTGAATGGTGACGGGGCCTCTGAGATTTGGAATTTACTGTATCCCGAAGTTCTTCCAGATGATGGCGACTTTGACGGCGACGGGCAATCGAACATTAGCGAAATGATTGCGGGGACGAGTCCAACTGATTCATCAGACTGGTTTCATATTGGGATGATTCAGGTTGCCAACGATGAAGTCGTACTTGGGTGGGAAGGAGTGCCGGGCAAAGTTTACGAAATCGAAGCAAGGGATCGCGATTCTGGCGCTTGGGAGACGAAAGTAACTATCAGCCCGGTTATTTCTCCACAAGCGATGACGGTGACGATGCCTTCGACAGATTCGGCAGGAGTCTACCGACTCGTGGCCAATGATTTTGACAGTGATGGTGACGGAGTTGAGGCATGGGAAGAGTTTTTGATGGGGTGGAGTGATCAGTCCACCCATAGCTCGGGACAAGTTGGAATTCCGGACTACGAGCAGGCGATTCGTCAATTAGAGAGCGCTGGTGGAACGACTCTGGTAAATGGGGAATCACTGGAACGGCGCCTCCCAACTGATGAGGAGGCAGCTCGATTTCTAATTCAATCAAGCTTTGGCCCGACAATGGACTCGATCCGTGCTGTCACGGAAAACGGAATCACTGGTTATCTCGATGAGCAACTATCGTCCACCCCGAGTCTGACTGGGAGTGAAATGTGGAAAACTGGCATGACTTTTTCGTCCGCGCTATGGCGGCATGGTTGGTGGAGGGCAGCTCTCATTGCACCAGATCAATTGAACCAGAGGATGGCCTACGCACTAAGCCAGATATTTGTGGTGAATAACGAGCCAGGATCGGTGATCGGTGATAACATCAGTACGCAGGCCGCTTATTACGATATTTTTGTGAAAAACGGCTTTGGGGCCTTTCGGGAAATCTTAAATGACGTGACGTATAGTTCATCAATGGGGTTTTATCTGTCGCACTTAAACAATCGGAAAGGCGATCTTTCTATTAATCGTTTTCCGGATGAAAACTTTGCGAGAGAGATCATGCAGCTGTTTACAATCGGGCTTTGGAAATTAAATCCCGATGGCACGCATCAGCTTGATGACGGAGGGAAGAGCATACCAACTTATGATAATGAGATAATCAAGGAGATGGCCAAGGTGTTTACGGGAATGAGTCATAGCACGACGAAGAGAGGGCAACCGGCGACAAGTTTTTATGATTTCGGGACTGGTTCTGACTATGTGAACCCTATGAAGGTTTGGGATGAAGAGCACGAACCAGGAACCAAGGTTCTATTTGACGGAGTTGTTATTCCTGCCGGTCAAACTGGTGAGGTCGACGTGCAACAAACGCTTGATGCGCTGTGCGCCCATCAGAACGTGGCGCCGTTTATTTGTTTTCGCTTGATTCAAAGATTTACAACCTCAAATCCGAGTCCCGCTTATTTGAGGCGAGTGACATCTTCGTGGGATGCAAGCGATGGTGATCTAGGGGAGGTTTTGAAAGCCATTTTACTTGATCCCGAAGTCCGGGCTGGGGGTGGAGACTCCAGTCAGTCCGGAAAGGTCAGAGAGCCGTTGATTCGCCTGACTCATATTTTGAGAGCCTTTGCTGACCCAGACACTTCGGGGAAGTATGGGGCCTTTCATACAACTCTGAAGGCTGAGTTGGGGCAGTATGCAATGTCTTCCCCGTCAGTTTTTAACTTTTACCTACCAGGCTACACACCACGAGGAGAACCATATGAGCTTGGGCTTAAGGCTCCTGAGCTGCAGATTGCTACTACCAGTTCACTTCTGGCTACCCACGATCGGCTCAAAAAGACAGCGACGATCGGACATTTTGTCAGAGGGATCGACTATTCCGAGGAGCTTGCTCTCACGGATGATCCTGATCAATTGGCTGATCGCCTCGACCTTCTCCTCACCTGGGGTGAAATGTCCCCGAACACGAAATCGGTCATCATGGAGCGAATCAACAACGAGTTCTTCCAACTCGAGAAAGTCAGGGCGGCGGTGCAAATCATTGTCACGTCCCCTGAATTCAGCGTCTTGAGATAATTATGAAGGAGGAGATGATAAATACGAACAGAAGAAGTTTCATTGGGGAACTCAGTTGTGCATCAGTGGGTTCGATTGCGGCGCTTTCTTCTGCTCTGAATTTGAAGCTGGTTGGTTCGCTTTCCGCTGCTGAAACGCCAGCAGCGGAGGACTTTAAAGCCCTGGTGTGCGTGTTTCTCGCCGGTGGAAACGATTCGTTCAATATGCTGCTGCCGCAGGCCGGAGAGGAGTATGCCGAATATGCCGTCGCCCGAAGATCATTGGCGCTGCCGACCACGGAGATTACACCGCTTAGTCATACTTTGCCCGATGGCCGGCAGCTTGGAGTGAACTCCAATATGCCAGGCCTGATCAGTCTTTATGAGGGAGGTAAAGCGGCCTTCGTATCGAATGTTGGGACATTGATCGAGAGAACCACTGTCGCGAGTATTCAGGCTGGAACAGCAACCCTTCCTTTAGGGTTATTCTCTCATTCTGATCAGCAACTTCATTGGCAAACTAGCCTCCCCGAAACACGCCTGCCTGACTCTGGTTGGGCTGGTCGGCTAGGGGATTACTTTCAAGACCTAAATGGTGTCAGTGGAGTATCGATGAATATGTCGACGGCGGGCACAAATATCTTTCAAAGTAGCAGTGGGACTGCCGTCTTCTCTAAATCTCCTGGCACGCTGCCGGGTTTGGCCAACTGGGAGACCGGAAGTTACCTTAATCGAAGGAGGGCAATCGAAACGGTTCTCGAAGCCGAATACCAGAATGTCTTTGAACGTGCTTTGGCGAGCAAGACCGTAGACGCGATCGCGGCGAGTAAAGAATATCGAGATGCGGTGGCGACTGCTCCAGAAATCACTTCTCCGTTTACGATGACGAATCCGATTTCGGCGCAACTTAAGGATGTGGTGCAGAGCATCTCGGCAAGAGAAGGATTGAGCAAGAAGCGCCAGACGTTTTTTGTTAAGGCTCCGGGATGGGACCTGCATTCTTCTCTGGATCCGCACGCAACAATGCTCGCCCAGCTGAGCGAGGCAATTACCGAGTTTCAGGCTGCTATCGAGAGTATGAATCTCTCGGACAACGTGACGTTATTCACGGCTTCGGACTTTGGTCGAACGCTCTCTCCCAATGGGGGTGGAAGCGATCATGCATGGGGAGGCAATCAGATTGTCGTAGGTGGGGCAGTCAACGGGAAGAAAGTATATGGATCGTATCCTGAATTGGCGTTGGGGAACCCATTGGACTCGGGACGCGGCCGATTGGTTCCAACTCTTTCGGTAGATGAGTATTTCGCTGAGCTTGCGCTCTGGATGGGAGTTCCAAAGTCCAGCTTGGCAATGATTCTCCCGAATGTTGGGCGTTTTTATGACACGAGCTTGCCAGAGCCTCCTCTTGGATTAATGAATCTGCTATGACCAGACGGCTGGTATTATTAGGGGTATTGGGGGTGGTTGTTCTGGCGGTCTTGAGGTTCGGTCCCAAAGAATCTTTTTCCTCCGAAGCGGTTCAATATCCGGAAGGGGAAACTGTTTCTGAAAAAGAGCCCCCTCCCTCGTCAGTGCGGGTGATCCCAAACTCGTGGTTTGAGCTTGAATACGGGGCGGACGAGAATTCCCTCAAAGATGATCTTGAGATTGTGGCGACGACACTTACGGAGAGCCAGACGATGATCAAAGATTTCACGAGCTATTTCCTTCCGGACAACGAAGCCCTCACGTCTTTCTTGAGTGGTGTAAACCGTGATCGGATGGCTTGGATTCGACCATCTCATAGGGCGATTAGTGGAAATGGAGAACTATTGGATCGTTTCGGATCTCCGCTTTTTTTTCATAGGGAGACAGGAACGCGTTTCCAAGTTAGATCTGCAGGAAGTGATCGATTAATGTGGACTGATGACGATGTTGTTTATCCTGAGGCAAACTGAAGGAGCCACGGGGATTTGCCTTGTTGCCTGACTGTATTGAGCCTTAATAGCGGGACATGAACAGTGAGACCGACACTGCGAGTGAAATCACTCTTTCTAGGAATGGATTTTCATCCATGGCGCCCGCAGTTCTTTTTACTGGTGCTGCCGCATGGGTGATTTTTTTATACATGTTTACGTTCTATCCGGCGTATCCGACGACACCGGGCCTATCGCTGGCGGGATGGACATGGAGTGCTTGTAACTCGCTTAATGGATTTCTTCATGGACGGTTTGTTCCCCTCGCCTTTGTGGTGATGGCTGTGATTGCATGGAAAAATAATAGGGGCGAAAAGCTATCCCCATCGATGTGGGGGATTTTTTCACTTTCTTTGGGATTGCTGTTCTACCTTGTGTCGATTCGGACCATCCAACCTCGTTTGGCGCTGATTGGGGTGCCATTTGTAATTATCGGCTTAGTCCATTTCAGTTTTGGACTGAGATTTGCCAAAGCGATTATCTTCCCTGCCTTTTTCTTCTGGTTTACCATCCCAGTGCCGGGCCTGGAGGCGGCCTTGACTGGGAACCTCCAAACTCTAATCACCAAACTTTGTTACCAGACGGGCATGTTTTTCGGAATGGATCTCACCCGCTCAGGTTCAACGATTACTATTGGTGGTTCTGATCTCGAGATTGCTGAAGGCTGTAGTGGGATTCGATCACTGATGGCCCTTGTGATGATCGCCGCAGTTTACGCCAACTACACCCAAAAGGAGCTTTGGAAAAAAGCGGTTCTTTTTGCTTCGGCGATGCCACTTGCAATTGTTGGGAACTTTGGCCGAATTTTCACCATTTTGGTTCTAACTCAATTGGGGATGGAAGAATTTGCCAAGCAAACCTACCACGATTGGGCGGGGCTCCTGCTGTTCTTTCCAATCACATTGTCGGGCCTCTATATGGTCGATTATTTGCTTAACCTAAAGACACGCCGTAAGAAGAAGGTTAAGCGCACGATAAAAGCGAAGAGCGATCCTTCGAAGACCCCGATTGCTGATCAATGAAAAAACGAGCCATAGTTCTTCTGGGAATTGCTATTCTTTCTCTGGGTGCCGTTCTGTGGCTACCCGATATCCCCAAGATGAAGCCGTCGCGACTTGCGAACGAGCTTCCTGAGATGTTTAACGATTGGACGGGGAAACCCAAGGAGGCAGGGGCTCGAGAGAGAAAGGTGCTCGCGCAGGATACTGAATTTGAAAGAATGCAATACTTTCATCGGGATGGGGGGTTACCGTCTGTTGAAGCTTCAATTGTTTTTTCGGGAAAAAATCTTAGCCAGAGTATTCACCGCCCCGAGGTCTGTCTCCGCGCACAAGGTTGGGAGTTTGTGAGCGAGGCCTATCACAATTGGGAGGGGATCTTGCCTGATGGGGAGATCCTTCCCGTTAAGGAAATTATTTGCAAACAAGTCCATCGTTATAAGGATGACGAAGGCAGACTAAACCCAACGATCCTTGAGAATGGGAAGGAGTTGATGATTTGGAGGTCCTTCTGTTACACTTTTATCGGTCATGAACGGATTGTTTCCGGCCACTACGAACGCACGGCGGAGGATATTAAAGATCGGCTTTTTAAAGGTTATGACCAACGTTGGGCCTATGCCACTTTTTCCTCGTTCATTAGCGGGAAATACGCTGAGCAAGGAGCCTCCATCGGATCAATGATCGTTCTCGATGAGGCAGAGACAAGAGGGCACATTCGCTCTTTTTTGAAGGAATTGCTTCCTAAGATTTTGTCAGCACCCGGAGAGGGATCCGACGATTCAATCAATAAACGAAGATCATCCGGCTCATGATTGACCGCGGCTCCAAACAACTTTTTTCGATCCAGCTTTTGCAGGTTGCCGATGCGATTCTGGTTTGGGTTGGCTTTGTTCTGGCGGCAGCAGTGCGTGGTCCGGTCAGGAATATTTTGGGGATGAGTGACCTCGGCGAAAGCGGTTTTGAGGGGATGACTTGGGTCGTCTATATCGTGGTTCCATTTACTCCTTTGGTGCTTGAGCGGTTTGGTCATTACGACCACTTTCTTTCGAAGCGATGGTCTCAGAGATTTAGCGGCCTTTTCCGGGGGATGCTGATTGTTGTCTTTATTGTTGGGATCGTGGCTGTTTTCGGAAAAATGACCGATACCAGACGTCTGATTCTTGGGTCAGGGATTCTCTTTAGCTTTGCACTTCTTTGGGTAAGAGATCAGGCGACTACCAAGGTAATAAAGGCACGGGCAGCTTATGGAGGCTTTCGTGAACGTGTGGTGCTTGCTGGAGCTGTCACAGAAACGGCAACTTTCCTGGAAGAGCTGGAACATGGGGTTTCAGAGACCTGGAAGATTGTAGCCCACTTCGATTTAAGCAAAAGGTCGGTGAGAGAACTTGATGAGATCATAAAAAACGAGTCGGTGCAGCGGGTGATCTTTTTATCCCAGCACACCGAATTCGAGAGGGTGGCACGGGCCGTCGAGGTTTGCGAAGTGCAAGGAGTCGAGGCTTGGATTGGAGCTTCTTTTTTACAGACCCAAGTGGCTCGACCCAGCTTTGATTCGATCGGTGGTTTGCCGATGCTGGTCTTTCGCTCAACCCCCGAACTTTCCTGGCAACTCTTTGCCAAGAAGTTGGTCGATGTGGTCGGCGCTCTGGCGATCGTGGGAATCTCTTTCCCGTTGTGGATTGTAGCAATGGTCGGCATTCGACTTGCCAGCCCCGGTGCCCCGGCCATTTTCACCCAACAGCGCTCTGGCCTTTATGGAAAGCCATTTTGGATTTATAAATTCCGCACGATGGTTCCAAATGCTGAGAAGTTGCTCGCCGACGTTAAGGAAGAGCATGGCAACGAGGTTGATGGCCCTGCTTTTAAGCTGCGATCTGATCCGAGAATCTTTGGTTTCGGCAACTTTTTGCGGAAGTACAGTATCGACGAACTCCCCCAGATGATCAATGTCTTGAAAGGTGAAATGAGTCTGGTGGGGCCTCGACCGCTGCCGCTTCATGAAATTGATTCCATTGTGAACTCTGCTCACAGACGTCGTCTCAGTATGAAACCTGGAGTGACGTGCCTATGGCAGATTAGTGGCCGAAGTGATATTACTGATTTCGATGAATGGGTAAAACTTGATGTCGAATATATCGACTGCTGGTCTCTTTGGGAGGACTTTCGAATTCTAATCAAAACGGTTCCAGCGGTATTATTTAGTAAGGGTGCGAGATGAGTAAAATGTTGTTTTTAGTTTATGTCTTGGTTTCTTTGGGGTTTGCCGTGATTGCGGTAACCGGGGGCGATCACGTGATCGGAAGAGCGGGCTTTGGGCTTGTCTTGCTGGCGCTCCCCGTCTTTCTGCTGGGTTTGAATAATCTTTTTTCATCTAAAGTTCGCGAACGAACTTGGCTTTCGGTGATCACTGTTCTTGGAGGGGGATACTTCATCTGGCGGGCTCTCGCAGGTGGCCCCATAGGTCTGGCACTTCCGGACATCACACTGGTCTTGGCAATTCTTGTCACCTATCAGGCGGTGACGATGTCAGGGATTGGGTTGAAGAAGGCCATCATCGTAGTTCTGGCAATCGTTTGTGTTGCAAATGTAGGGATTGCTGTGGTCCAGGCACTGTCAGGTAGTGACTACGACTTTTGGGAGGGCTCGGCAAAGGAGGCTTCTGCAGTTACCGGATTTTTCGGTCACTACAACGCATTCGCCTCGTTTCTCAATGGCGCGATTTTCTTTTTTTTGAGCGTGGCACTATTGGGGAAGGGAAAGATCGTGCGAATTGGGTGCATCCTGCTTGTTGTCGGGATGCTTGTGGCTCTCCACCTAAGTGGTTCACGAGGTGGGTGGATCTCGTTTGTGATTGGTGGAGTGGCCTGGTTGATTGCGATCAATATTTGGTTGGTCCAGCAGAAGAGCAAGTGGGTGGGGGTGTCTATTATTGCCTCATTTGGCCTGGGGGTGAGTGGGGTGTTGACCTCTGTCTTGGTAGTTCAAAAACTGTCTGAGAAACGTGCTGAGCACAGCGATGAGGGCCTGCCGGTAGAACAAGACGTGATCGTAGATGACGGGGGACGCCTAGACTTCCAGCAGATGGCCATAGAAGTATTTCAAGATGGGCCGGTCTTAGGAAATGGGCCCCGGGCATTCTCATATGTTTCTCTTCAGAAGTGGGACCCCTCGGAATTGTTATTTAGTAACCGGCCTCCAGAATGGGTTCACAACGAATATCTGCAGGCCCTCACCGATTATGGAGCGGTGGGACTCGTGATTATTTTAATCGTTCTCCTTCTGCATGGAATTTTGGGTTGTTATTCCTTGTTCACTGAGAGTAACGGGGATGTCGATCCAATCTTTAAGATTGGTGCTCTTGGAGGGCTGGTAGCTGTCCTGTGTCAGTGTTTGTTTAGTTTTTTGATGCACTTTCCGTCATGTGCAATTCTGTGCGCATTCCATCTTGGGATTTTAGCCTCGAGCCCTAGGGCATTTCGAAGCAAGGGGGGATTCGAGATGGCGGGGAAGGTGGCGACCGGAGTTTTGGGGATCGCGACTTCGGTGTCTCTTATTCTGGTTTCCGTGCCACTTTTTCAGTCATTTCGTTTAAGTCTCAAGGCAAACCAGGCGCTTGCGAATGTGGTGACCGCCGGAGACGCTTTCCATGCTCTGGAGATCTTAGACGAAGCAGGGACAGCGGGCCGTGACCCGAAGATTTTTGAAGTTGCGGGACGTCTGGCAATGACAAAGGCGGCTGTTTCTATGGTGAATAAGGATCGTGAGCTCGCAAAAAGATTTAACGAGCGTGCAAGGATCGCCTTTGAGAAGGCCCTTAAGTATAACCCACATTTTTCTCCGGCAATCGCAGGATTACCCCGGGTACATGATGCGCTGGGCAATGCACTGGAAGCTGAAAAAGGTCATGAGAAGGCGATGGCCACTCTTTGGGCTCGCGAGTTTCGGCTAAAGCCTCATTATTATGCCGCTAAGAGCGCGATGATGGAAGGATATCGCGCGATGGTCGGGCAGGATGACTTGATGGCCTTGCAGCACTTTCGCAAGGCTCTTGAGAGAATTAGCAAGCGACGTGAGCTACTTGAGCGTCATTGGGAACGCCCTGACGAGAAGAGCCTTCGGATGGAAGTTGAAGGCTGGATTGCTTTCCATGAGGCGCGAATGTTGTTCCGGAAGGGAGATGATGTCTGGAAGAATGCAAGGCCCCGTAATCCGGGCTTGGCGTATGGGCTCATGCTTGAGGCTCAAAAACGCTACCGGGCCAGTGAGAAGGTGGTGCGGGACAAGGATTCGCGGTGGGGACGGCAAGTGGAGCAATTGGAAGTGAACTTGAACCTTTTTGTGACTGTTCGGGAACGCCCCGCCCAATTGACCGCGGAACAGATTGCGAAGATTGTGACTCCCGAAGCGGGCCTTGATTCCGGACCCTCGAACCGTTAAACCTCTGTGACATGAACTCCAATTTTGGCATGAAACTTTTTTCTGGGACGGCTCATCCCATGTTGGCCGGGCAGATTGCCTCCAGCCTCGGTGTTGAGCTTGCTGATGTCAATGTGACCGCCTTTCCCGATGGCGAAACGTTCGTGAAGATCAACGAGAACATTCGAGGTGAAGATGTCTACATCATCCAGCCGACTTGTCCTCCAACCAACCACAATCTCATGGAACTCATGATCATTGTAGATGCGGCAAAACGAGCGAGTGCGGGGAGGATCAATGCCGTGATTCCATTTTTTGGATATGCCCGGCAGGACCGGAAAGATCAACCTCGCGTGCCAATTACAGCCAAATTGGTGGCAGATTTGTTATCGGCGGCTGGTGTTGACCGAGTGGTGACGATGGATCTTCATGCCGCCCAAATTCAGGGATTCTTTAACATCCCCGTGGATCATCTTTATGGTAAGCCCATCATTATCCGTGAATTGAGAGAGCGATTCGGAGACGGCTGTTCGGATCTCACCGTGGTCTCTCCCGATGTTGGAGGGGTGAAGATGGCTCGCGCTTATTCCGATGCCCTGGGAGCTCAGCTTGCCATCGTGGCGAAGCACCGTATCTCGGCAACGGAGGTGGAGGCGATGCAGGTCATTGGAAATGTCGAAGGGCGTGATGTTGTTCTTGTTGACGACATGACCGAGACTGCCGGAACTCTCTGTGCGGCCGCTGAAATATTGAAAAAAGGGGGGGCAAACCGCATTTTTGCAGCCGTTTCGCATGCGGTCATCGGAGAGTTGGGGCACAAAAGGATCGAGGAATCTGCCATTGAAGAAGTCATCACCACAGATTCCACTCCGGTGGAAGCCCGTGGGAAAGTCCGCCCGGTGTCTATTGCTCCGATTCTGGGACAGGCTATTCAGAGGATTCACAATGGTGAGTCGGTGACGTCGTTGTTCGATATCAATACCGATGTTGATGACTAACGCCAATGGGCCACCTTGTGAATTGACCTGAGTTAGGGTCATGTAAGAAGACAACCTCAGGTTAATCCTGGGGTTTCTTGTTTTAAGAGGCGCTACACGTCGGGTGTGCCGTGAGCGGAATGTTCAGAATTTTAAGCGAAAGAATTGGCGGAACTGCTCTGATCCGGCATCGATCCCGACACGTTGGAAACCTGCCAAGACTCCTTCTTGATCGGGCCATGGCGTGGGAATTGTTTCTGGAGTTGTCCATTGGACGAGGTCGACTGATTGCTCAATCGCAGGGGCCGGGAGCGCTGGCGAGGAGGGCAGGAGAAACACATAGGAAAGAGTTCCCGATGAGTTGATGAATTTTGGAAAGAAGGTGCGGGCGAATGAAGGATCATTGGGAGGCGATCCGATCCCAGCTTCGACAAGGTTGGTGATTCCGTCCTGGTCAAGGTCATCGAGCCCACCGAGCTTAACGAGAATCTCATGACCGACCGAAGATGTGATCGAAAGAGCAAGAGATTGACCAATCGATGATGACGGGTATCCGTCATCATCGCCGGATGGAAGAAGCCCTGCAAATGAGTCGATTTCAACTGAGGATCCGTCGCGAATTTCAAGAGTGTCACCTTTCGCCAAAATCTTAAACACCGTGCTCTTTTCGGCTCTAAAGAGGCCCCTTACGGGCAGCGAGTTTTCGACTAATTGAGCGAGAAAGCAAATGCTTCCATCGGAACATAAGGTAAGGGTGGTGCTCTCAAGCGAGTCTCCCATTGTCGCAGTGGGGCTGATGGCTGGTAAAGGATCTCCCTGACGGACGAGAACCCGGGTGTCCGAAGCGAGTCTCAAGAGGACTTGGTCGTTGTCGGGAGTGACCGAGGCCCCGGTGAGAGTGTTGCTCAAAAAACAATCTCCACGCTCGTTCATGATAAACTCTGAGCCTGCCAAGTCGCCAATAAATGCGACTTCGTCGATTTCTTCCCCCTCTTGTAGAATAATATGGGCCTCCAATCCAGAAGGCTCAACTCGGACCAAGACAGTATCATTTCCCGGGCCAATCCCTCCGGTCAACGAAACAGCCGCGACAATCTGTCCAGCACTATTGATTTTAATTTTTCCGATTTCTCCCCAAAAAACCTGAGAGCTGCCCGGGATGGATTTCCCCTGAATGATGGGAAAATCGATTTCATTTCCGTTCCTTCGAACAATTGCCTGTCCTGCGTCAGATAAGTTTGCAACGAGCGCGATCTGATTGTTCGAATTCATCGATAGCTCTCCTTCGTAGAGATTCGAAAAAACGACTCCCGGAGGGAGCAAGGGATGGCTGCCGCCTTCTTCAAGGATCACGCCTTCGCCCGATAGGAAAACACCTGAAAGCAGGGTCGGTGGCAGTTCTGACTCTAGGTTGATCCGGCAAAGCAACTCACCGGATCTGCTGGCTACGAATCCGTTGCCGATTCCGGTGTTCAGAGAAGCGATCGTGGTTCCAACAGGTGCCCCGGGGATCTGGCGACCTTCAAGCAGAATTGGGGCGGCGGCGGTTTTCCAAATCCCTTGAACCGTGGCACCGGATTTATTCTTGATGTTCTGTGAGAAGATTTGTGATCCCTGACCAGTGGGACAGGCGATCATTTCGGGGTTTGGATTGCCATTAAACGTATAGGCTTCTCCATCGATCGTCACAGTGTCGCCCTCAATCACGAGACCTTCCGGAGCATTGGCGTTGGCGATCCAGTAGCATCTTTTGTCAGGTTCCAGTAATGAGCCACTCCCGACGATTTCTCCGGAAGCCATCATCCCTCCAATTGTGAAGGTGGAGAAATGCCTCTTGGTAACCCACTGAGTCGCGCGGAGGACGAGGTCTAAAAATTCCGGTTGGATGATTGTATCGTAAGTTGTGGTTGACCCACCCGCCGGGACATGGCCGCTGGCGGTGTAGAATACCCGACCAAGTTCCTCATTCCTCACCCAGGTCCAAGGGAATCTGTTTTCGCCATCAACTCTCTCCTGAAGAATGGTAATATCAGGGTTTAGATTCTTAAGAATGTAAGTTTCGTCAAAAGAGTCCAGTGGCGGAAGATTCTTTGTCAGCAGATGGTCTGGCCTGATCGTTTGGGGGCTAAATCTTCCGATGGTGTGCCTTTGGAATCTTCCGCCCAAGAGGTCGCTGAATCGAGAGTCGTTTCGAAATGCGGCGCTGGCGACATGTAAGCCAACCAACGCCCCTCCGCCACGCACATAGTCTCGAATGACTGGAACCAAGGGCTGGTTGAAGGAGGAGTCACCGGAGCTGATTAGATTCCCATACATCATTAGGGCATCGTAGCCGGAGAGATTGGCTGCTGTGAGATCGCCGAGATTGTTGGTGAAGGACAAGGAGAGACTCCGGGCCAGAAAAGCCGGTGAAAGGTGATCGAAAACCGATTCCGGCCTATGGTGGGGGTTTTCCTGAAATCCCAGAAACAGGATTTTGGTGGGATGAGCTGTTCCAGAGGGATCGACCACGGCGATCACTTCATGATCCACAGGGGTTGCATGGCTCATTCCGGCAATGAAAACGGTCAATAGCCAGGCCCCGAATCGGGCATTTGAAACTCTCTGCATTGTTGAGATTAGGGAGATCCCTTTTTCCGTGCAAACTCAAACCCCCTTCCTTCCAGAAAGAAAAGGTGCTTCCGTCAAAAAACAGGCATTGACTAAAGCCCTTTTAGCAGTCTACTCACCCGCCCCGCGTGACACCCTCTGCGGGAAGATCAACCGACTACTACGATGGCGAAGACCCAAACTCTCCAGGCTGAAACCCGTAAGCGCACCGGATCCGGTGTGCTGAAGCAAATGCGCCGTGAAGGCTACCTTCCCTCCGTTGTTTACGGTAGGGGCTCCGAAAACGTCAACATCAAGGTCAGCACCAAGACCCTCACCGACATGCTCGCACACAGCGCGTCGGAGAGTATCCTGGTTGATCTCGAGATCGATGGCGGCTCTGCACAGGCTGCGTTCCTTCAGTCCACCCAGCACAACGCTCTCAGCGGAGCTTTGGTTCACGCCGATTTCCTCGCTGTGACCAAGGGCATGAAGATCAGTGCTTCCATTCCGATCGAGCTCCATGGTGAGCCGGTGGGTGTGAAATCCGGTGGAATTACCGAGCAGCTGATTCGTGATCTTGAAATCACTTGTTCCCCCAAGGATCTCCCCGAGAGGATCGATGCCAATATCGAGCATCTTGGAGTTGGCGATTCCATCACCATTGGAGATCTTGATCTTCCGGATGGAGTGGAACCAGGCCCCGCAGCGGAGGTGCTCGTGGCGATCGTCAATGAATCCCGCGTTACCCAGTCTGACGAAGAAGAAGGAGAAGGAGAAGGTGCCGAAGGCGAAGGTGCCGAAGGCGAGGGAGAAGGTGCTGCTTCTGCCGACGCAGCGGCTTCCGAGTAAATTTGTCCTTCGACTCAATTTCAAAGCGCCCGTTGCCTTGTGCTTCGGGTGTTTTTCTTTTCTCCAACCGCTGCCTCCTCTAGGTTGATTACGTGAGTTTGAAATGCATCGTTGGTCTCGGTAATCCCGGTGACAAATATCTTCACACCCGCCACAATATTGGCTTCCGGGTGCTCGACGTCCTCGCGGAAAGGGCTGGTCGGGAATTTCAGCTCGAAACGAAGTGGGAATCCCGAACCTGCAAGATGGACGATGTCTTGCTGGTTCAGCCACTCACTTATATGAACGAAAGTGGGAGGGCCATTGGTTCCTTGGCGAGATTCTTCCGATGGGAGCCGGAACAGATCCTGGTGGTGTTTGACGATATTTCCCTTCCGTTGGGACATCTTCGATTCCGTATGAATGGGGGACATGGAGGTCACAATGGTGTTCGTTCGCTCCTCTCCCATTTGCCGACCGACCGATTTCCCCGACTTAAATTAGGGATTAATGGAGCGGATGGAGAAAAGCTTGTGGGGCACGTTTTGGGAAGCTTTGCAGGAGATGAACGAGAACTCGTAGAAAACACGCTTGCAAGAGCCGCCGATGCTGTTCAGCTTACGGTTTCTAGCGGTCTTGAAAAAGCCGCAAACGAGTTCAACACCCGAACTCCGAAGAAACCGAAAAAACAAACGGAACCAGATGAATCGCAAGTACGAGGGCATGATTGTCCTGAACACCCAGGGAACGGAGAGCAGCATTGACGACCTCGTCAGCACCGTCTCCAAAGAGCTCGAAGAAGAAGGCGCCAAGCTTGATGAAATCAAGCAGCTCGGTCGCAAGAAATTCGCCTACAATGCCCGCAAGCTCGATGGCGGACATTACGTGAATTACGTTTTCGAAGCCGAGGCTGACGTGGTCGAAAAAATTCAGGCCCGTCTCAAACTCAACAACTCGGTGCATCTGCAGCACTTTCAGCGTCTTTCCTAAATTTTTAATCTCGACCTCTTTTTGCGATGGCCAACGTCAACAAAGTCATGCTCCTCGGGAATATCACCCGGGATCTTGAAGTCCGCTATACTCCCAAGGGAACGGCAGTTTGTGATCTGGGGATGGCAGTGAACCGGGTTCGAACCGGTGACAATGGAGAGAAGATTGAGGAAGTCACCTTCGTCGACGTGACCCTCTGGGGCCGTCAGGCCGAACTTGCCGGGCAATACCTTGCCAAGGGACGCTCTGTTTTCATTGAGGGGCGTCTTCAGCTCGACCAGTGGGATGACAAGCAGACCGGTCAAAAACGTCAACGTCTACGGGTTGTCGGAGAGAACATGCAGTTCATCGGCGGACAAGGCGGTGGAGGAAGTCAGGGCGGTGGCGGGAACGCCCCCCAGCAGCAAGAGTCGGGTCCTCCGCAGCAAGAGTCGGGTCCTCCGCAGCAAGAGCAGGCACCACCTCCCTCAAATCAGGGTGGAGCTGCCGCTCCCGATAGCTTTGACAACGACGACGACATTCCATTTTAGAAAGTGAATGCGGCTTTCGGCCCGTCCGGAATCATTTCTACAGGAGCCACCCAAAATGGGGGGCTTTTTTTTATTCGGGTTTCTGCCATGGGACGGCGCCGCCCCGTTGAATGTGGGCGCGCATACCGACGGCCAACTCGCGGAATTTTTGAGCCTGATCTTTGGAAAGGTCCCTTTCTTCCAGGGGGTCATCGTCCAGATTGAATAACTCCCAAGGCATCATGGGTGAATTTTTCACGAGCTTCCAGGGACCTCGTTTCATGGCCCATGAGACTTCGCCCATGTAGCGAAGGTTCCCTTCACGGCGGGTGAAGAAAAGATCCCGTTCTTCGGTGACCTGGATTCCGCTTTTCAGCAAAGAAAGAAACGACCGCCCATCCAGACCTGATGGCGGTTGCCCTCCCCCTGCTTCGAGCGCGGTTGGAAAGAGGTCCATTGTCAAGGCGGTGAAGCCTGTCGTTCCCGGCTTAATGATTCCGGGCCAAACCGCGCAGGCTGGAACCTTAAGGCCGCCTTCATACATGTCTTGTTTGCCGCCCCGGAGTTTTCCGCAGTTTCCTCCCACATTGAGTTGCCCGCCGTTGTCCGAGACAAAGACAATCAGGGTGTTTTCCCATTGTCCGTTCTTTTTGAGAGCGGCGATGACTTTTCCAATGCCGTCATCCATATGCTCGATGAGGGCGACTAATTTGGCCCGCTTCACGGTGATGCCTTCTTCGCGCGCCATGACCTTCTCCAGCCAGTCTTTTGGCGGCTGAATGGGCGTGTGTGGGGCATTGTAGGCAAGGTAGAGGAAGAAGGGGGATGGCGAATCCCTCGTGGCCAGAGCGTCGAGGTGGTTGACGGTCCAGGTGGTGAAAATGTCGGTGGCGTGACCCACGGGATTTACCTTTCCTTTGTTCAAGCGCATGTAGTGCTGATTGTGCCGGCGGTGATGGTAATAGTCGTCCATCATGTCACCGAGAAACCCGTGGAAGTGATCAAAGCCCCGCGTGTTTGGGTGGGCCTCGTCATCGAGCCCAAGATGCCACTTCCCGATCGCGGCGGTTGAGTAGCCCTGCTTTTTTAATGCCTGCGGGAGTAAGGTGGCTCCGGGTGAGAGGTATCCCCAGCTATCTTCCGGTTTGGTCCGGATGACGCCGGGCACCCCTACCAATTCCTGATAGCGGCCTGAGAGCAACGCTGCTCGGGTAGGAGAGCACACCGGGCAGTTGGCGTAGAATTCCGTAAAGCGAAGCCCGCTTGCCATGAGGGCATCAAGATGAGGGCTCTGGAGGTCCGTGGCCCCGTAGCAGGAAAGGTCACCGTAACCCAGGTCATCGGCGACAATGACGAGGATATTGGGCTTTTCGGCGGCCCAAGTGGTCCGGGTCACGAAGAAGAGGAAAAACAAAAGTAAGCGCATCGCCCCAATGAGTAGATTCAGAGAGGTAAGAACCCAAGCTAAAGTCATGCAATTTTCTTCTCTTATGGTCTTTTTGATCGAGATCTGTTAGCAAGGATGTTCATGAAACGATCAATCGCGGTGGCAATCTTCTCGGCGACTTCAATTTTTACTGTCCATGCAGACGAGCCAAGCTTGCGGGTCGGGCATGCCCAGACTCCCGGTGAGGCGAAGGCGGAGCTGGAGGGTTTGAAGGAGAGTTATCCGAATTTGACGGACTGGAAAAAGCGGAAGAAGAAGTTGGTGGCGGGAATTTTGGAAGGAGCTCAGCTGACGATTTTACCGGAAATGACGCCCTTGAAGCCGCGGATTTCAAACAAGCGAACTCATAAGGGCTATACTGCTGAGAGTGTGGCCTTTGAGAGTTCTCCGGGATTCTTTGTGACGGGGACTTTGTATGAACCGACGGAGGAGTTCGAATCGTATGCGGGAATCCTTTGCCCGCATGGCCACGGGGGGAGGTTCAAGGGGAGTCGGCAGGCGCGCTGTGCCGCTCTGGCCCGGATGGGGGCGAAGGTGTTCCTTTATGACATGGTGGGTTACGGGGATTGGGAAGAAGCGGGTTGGGATCATCGCAAGACTCCCGAGGTGCTGCGGCTGCAAACCTGGAATAGCATGCGGGCGTTGGATTTCGTGCTGTCGCTGCCGAAGGTGGATGCGAAGCGGATTGGGATGACCGGTTGTTCGGGCGGAGGAACGCAGACCTTTATTCTAACGGCGATCGATGAGCGGATCGCAGTGAGTGTGCCGGTTTGTCAGGTTTCGGCTCATTTTTTTGGAGGGTGTGTCTGTGAGAGCGGGATGCCAATCCATCACGGCGAAGATTTTAAAACGAACAATGTCGAGGTTGCGGCACTGGCTGCTCCCAGACCCCAACTGCTCGTTTCAAATGGTTCTGATTGGACGGTGAATACGCCGAAGGTGGAGTATCCGCATGTGCAATACGTTTACGGATTATACGGTGCGAAGGAGCGAGTCGGGAATGCACATTTTCCAAAAGAGAAGCACGATTATGGCGAGTCCAAACGGATGGCGGTGTATCCGTTTCTGGCGAAGCATCTGAAGCTTGATCTCTCGGAGATTCAGAATGCCGGGGGAGAGATTGATGAGTCCTTTGTGACGGAGGAAACACGGGAGGCGATGTTGGTCTTTGGGAAAGGGAATCCTTATCCGAAGGAGGCGGTGAAGCCGAATTCGCAATTGCCTTGATTGCGACTCTCTGGAGAGCGTTGGGCCTCTTTAGAAAAGCTCCTCCTGAATAGGGCTCGGAGGATTTTTGAGGAGGGGATTGGCGGTTTTTTCAGTGGTGAGGAGATTGGGCGCGGGAGCGAAGGATTCCAGTCCTTCGAGGAGATAGGCTTGTTGCTCGTCCGCTGTGAGGATGGCCGGCATGCGGTGATGGATGGGGGAGACGAGGGAATTCGCCTCAGTGGTGAGCATGGAGAAGCAACGACCTTGTTCGGGTGAGTCTTCCCAAATTCCGGCCATCCAGAGCCATTCGTTCAAAGGGCTGCGGAAGAGATGGGTCTGCTTTTGGCCTTTTGGGCCGCTCCATTCGTAATAGGAGGCGACCGGGATGAGGCAGCGTCGTTTTTCGATGGCCTCATGCCACATGGAGCTGTCGAGGTTGTCGCTGCGGGTGTTGTTGACGACTCCCAAGCCCTTGCGTTGGAACCCCCAGCGCATGGTCGCGATCTCGCCAGAGGGGATGACGACGGAGGCTTGGTCGGTGCGGCGGATGAGGACTGAATCTTCGGGAGCCGGAAGTCTTACTTTATCCGGTTTTTTAGCTGTGTTGAAGGCGTTGCACATTTCTTGAGATCATTCCTTGAACCAGCGGTAGTGACCGGTGATGGGGTAGGTGAAAAGATCGTCGTGTTCGGCCGCACCTCCTCCGATATTATGGACAATGAGGGGGGCGCCATCAGAGTTCGTTTGGTCCGAGACGATCATGATGTGCGGGCGATTTCCGGCAACGGTGCAGGTGACGAGGTCGCCGGGTTTGTAGTCATCCTTGTTTTTTGTGACCTTGAGCTCGAGGCCGCGTCGGTTGAAGTAGGTCCGAAGGTTGGGGACGCGTCGGTGATCGATGTTTTTGTCGGGTCGCTTCAGGCCCCAACGTTTTGGATATTTGGAGAAATTTTTCTTCATGTCCTCGTGAACAAGCTTTTGAAGGTCGAATCCCTGATCACGGAAAGCCCGGACGATGACATCGGTGCAGACGCCCCGTTCTTTCGGAACATCGCCGCCGGGATATTTGAGGGAGACGTAGGCGGGATCGTAGGTGTTGGTGACCCCGATTTGCGCGCGGGCGGCTTCGGCGAGTTTTTCGCCTTTGGTGGTTGCGGTTTTTTGACCGCAGGCCAGCAGAGTGAGAAAGAGGATGATCGAGGTCAGAATTCTCATTTATAGGCAAGCGAGGCAGGAGCTTGTCTTTGTTTGAGAGGCGGGGCGTTTCCGGGAAGCTCTCGCTCGACGGGAGGAGAAGTGATTGCTACTCCTATCCCGTGATCGCAGAAATCGGTGATAAGATGATGACGATTCCCGAGATTTGGCTCTGGGCTGCCGGACTTAGCGTGCCCCTTGTATGGGCGGCCGCAAGGGTGGGAGGGAGAACCGGGAGCCTAGTGACATTCTGCTTTGCTGGTTTCTTGACTGCGATACTGGCGTATGCAGCGATTCACGAGTCGTTTCTGGACGGGGACTTTAGTCCTGCTGTTCAACAAGAGATGGGGAGTCGCTGGATTGCCCATTCGGTGACGGCGGGTTTCCTGCCGCTTGTCTTGGCGGCCTTGATTCTTGGACTGCGCCGACCCTGGGCTAAGCGAGGTCCTCGTTGAAGTAGACTTTGATGTAGCTCATCTTGCGCTCGGCATCGTAGCCTTTTTCGAGGACGTCGTCGGGCTTATCGACGACCTTGGGCCGCAGGCGGATTTCGACGCCGGTATCGAGCTTCATGATGGATTTCATGAATTTTCTGGCCTTGGTGACGTCGCGTTTTGAGATGTCGAAGTTTTCCTCAAGTTTGATGCCTTCCTCTTCCTCAAGACGTTTGCGTTCTTCTGCGAATCGGGTTTTTGCAGCGTCGGTGCGAAGAGCTTGTTCTTCGAACTCCTGAAGGCTGAAGTTTTTTTGTCCTGAGAGGTATGAGAGGGCCTCTTGGGCGGGTTCGTTGACGTCCCATGGCGGGCGGTCTTCAGCGACGCCTTCAGGAGAAACGGCGGCGACAGCCATTTCGGCGACGCGTTTACTGAGGAGAGCGGAGTCGGGAATGGGGCGGACGCCGAGAAAGTCACGAACCCAAAACCGAGACTCGGAGCCTCCGCGGTCGAAGGTGAGAACGTAGAAGCCTTTTTTCTCAAGATGTTCCATGATGAGACAGCCCTTGTCGATTTTCTCGGGATTGATGCCTTGTTCGGTTTCGAGTTGAAGGTCCCCATCCCGGGTCGAGATACTGAGGAAAGGGGTCATGCTCTCAGATTTCAGGATACAAATGGCCCGTTTCATTTCTCCATCGAGATCGATGGAGTTGATGAGCGAGATGCAAAGGTCGCCTGACCTGATGTTGGGGTGGGAGGACTTTGAATAAAGACGCTGGGCGATTTCGCAGCCTTGTTCGAGAAGCGCTTCGGAGTCTTCGAAAATGGCCTTGGCGCTGGCATTGACTTCGTTTTTTTCGAGGGAGCTGTGGTGGGTGAAGCGTTGGCCGATAAGATTACGGAAGGGCTTCAGGAAAATGGGGCAAAGGGTGGCCTGATCGTCGTCGCTGACGTTAAAAAGTTGCTTGGAGGTTTGCAGGGTTTCGTCGCGAGAGGGATTACCAACTTTTGCGAGGACTAAGCCCGAGATTTCTACCGCTTCGAAGTTCAGCTTCAACGTCATGGGCATTGTCTAGGGAGCGGACTCGGAATAAGAAATTCAAATTCGCGAAAAATGCGTGAGATGTGAGCGGTTTGTGAATAAGCATGGGTCATGCGCATCGTCCGGACACTCGCTTTCGTTGGTTTTGCGATCAGTGCCTATCTTTTCTCCATGAAACTGACCGGGAAAATCACGTCGGTGGTGGGCTGTGGTGGTGAAGGTGGATGCGCTGACGTATTGGGGTCAGAATGGTCCCAGTGGTTTGGGATTCCCGTGAGCGCGGTTTCGGCCGTCTTTTATCTTGGGGTGATTGGACTGACTTTCAAGCTTTCGAAGCCTCTTCTTACGATGGCGGCGATCCTTTTGATTGGGGCGGCGGTTTGGTTTATGGGCTTGCAGGTATTTGTCATCAAATCGTTTTGCCCGTGGTGTTTCTCGACTCACATGGTGGGTTTTGCGACAGCGGCGGCGATTCTCTGGAAGGTGCGAGGGAAGATCAAACCGGCTGTTGTTTTTGTTCCCGTGTTGCTGATTCTTGGTCTAGCTCTCGGGCAGGTATATGGACCCAAACCTGACACGTATGAAGTGACCTCTGAGAGTAAGCTGGAAAAGCGTAAAGAAGTGAAGGAACAGGTGGCGGGCGAGGGGCGTCTGATCACTTTCAGAACGCCTGACGGCAAGGCTGTGAAAACGTATCGTCTTGGATCCGTGCCCTTCATCGGTTCGCCGGATGCGAAGCATTTTCTCGTGAAGTATTTCGACTACACTTGTGGCTCTTGCGAGAAGATGGAAGGGGACCTTGAAGCCCTCTTGCAAGTTTACCCCAAGGAGATAGGAGTCATCCTAATGCCGGCTCCTCTGAATCGGGCCTGCAATCCCTATCTCCCAAAGGGATTTCATGATCACCAGGATGCTTGCGAACTTGCTCGATTGGGACTTGCTGCTTGGAGGGCTCAGCCAGAATCCTTTAAAGAAGCGCACAAAATTCTCTTCCAGCGTCCAATTCATAGCCCTGAAAGTGCAAGGATCGAACTCGAGAAATTGATTCCCTCGGTCAAACTTGACGCTGCTTTGAAGGATCCATGGGTTGGCCAGTCGCTCAAAGCTAACTTGCAAGACTACCAGCTTCTCTCGAGCCGCGACCTTAATATGCCCAAGCTCATGATCACAGGTTCCAAGACGATGCACGGCTTGGTTGGCTCGCCCGAAGAGTTTGTTAAAATCATTGGGAGGGAGTTCAAGCTCGAGTAGTTTTTTCCTCCTCTTTTTCTCCATCGCCAACAAACTTTTCCACGATTTCTTCCCGCTGACCGGGCTGGAGCGATTGAGGTGAACTCCGCCAATTTTTTTGAGCCATTTGATCCGGTTGGCCCAGAGTTCCTGAAAGAGCCGTTTCCCAACCGAGAGGTTCATGGGGCCGGAGTTGAGGACACCATAGAGCGCTTGATCGGGCATGAACTCGATCACTCCGATCACGAGAAGGAGTCAAAAAAAGACTTCGCCCCAGCTTTGGTCGCCTTGCAGGCCGAGAGGCACTCCATGTTCGAGGTTGCAACCAACAAGATGAGGGCGGCACGGCACCATTGCTCGAGGTCGTTTTTAAGCCCCTCCTCGACCTTTGGCCATGCGCATTCCCTTCCGGACTACGAGCCGGGAAGCGCGATCGCGATCAGCCCCACCAGAATCCGGGTGAGGGGTTTTAACAAAGGACGAAGGATTGCCCAACGGAGTAAGTTCCCGAACCTAGGAGGGATTTATTAAAGGAGGATCGTTGAAAAGAGAAGGCACTTTCTTGAGCCGTTTGAAAAGGGACAAGAAGGAGGCGATCATTCCGTAGATGACTTGTGATGATTCGATTTCTGGTTTTCCTGATCTCTCTCTCCTTTGTTTCCGCGCAGGAGTTTGATCCCAGGGTGCTTGGTGAAATTGATGTGGTGATCGATGAGGCCATTGGTGCAAAACGCCTCCCTGGAGGGGTGATTCATTTGGAGCGGGGAGCAGCAACCTATCAAAAGAGCTACGGGAATCGGGTCATTGTCCCGGCGCTCGAGGAGGCTTCGACTGAAACGATTTTCGATCTCGCCTCGCTCACCAAAGTCGTGGCGACCACTCCGGCGATCATGAAGTTGATTGAGGAGGGGAAGATCCAGCTCGATGTTCTGGCTCAAACTTATTTTCCTGAACTGAATGGTGATTCAAACAAATCCAAGATCACCGTTCGTCATCTTTTGACCCATACTTCCGGGTTGGCGGCGGGCCTGCGCGGAGGCTTTGAGTGGAGTGGTGACAAGACCGGGATCTCCCTCGCAGCCGGCGAGCCTTCACGGGGGCGGGCGGGATTTAACTATCGATATAGTGATCTCAATTTCATCCTGCTCGGCGAGATTGTTGCCCGGGTATCAGGTCTTTCGTTCGAGGATTATTGTCGGCAGCATCTCTTCCAGCCGATGGGAATGAAGGAAACCTGCTTCTTGCCTGATCCGAAATTGAAGGGAAGAATTGCGCCAACGACGCTTTTGGCAGACGGGAAGCTCTTGAGAGGAATCGTTCATGACCCGACTGCCCGTCGAATGGGAGGAGTTGCCGGGCATGCCGGGCTTTTTAGCACTGCAGAGGATCTTGCGCGATATGCGCGGATGTTGCTCAACGGTGGACGCCACGAGGGACGGCAGATTTTGAAATTGGAAACAGTGCGCTTGATGTCCTCGGTGCAATCGCTGTCAAACATCTCCGCGCAACGCGGTCTGGGTTTTGACATCAACTCGCCAGACGCCTCGCTTCGTGGTGAGCTCTTTCCAAATGGTTCTTTTGGCCACACCGGATGGACGGGCACCTCGATGTGGATTGATCCTGCAAGCCGGACTTTTGTGATCTTTCTGAGTAACCGAAATCATCCTTCCGGGGGGGACGTGCTCGCTTTGAGAAGAAAGCTGGGAACCCTCGCCGCGAGGGCAACAGGGTTTGAATTCTCAAAGATAAAAAACACCCTTCCTGCTGTCGTGAGGAGGTCATCAAAACTACTGAATGTTTTGAACGGGATCGATGTTCTTGAGCGTGACCAGTTTGCTCCGCTTGCCGGGCTGAGGGTGGGGTTGATCACGAACCAAACCGGAATCAACCGGAAACGGGTGAGCACGATTGATTTACTTGATCGTTCCAAAAAAGTGGATCTCAAGTTGCTCTTCGGCCCAGAACACGGCATTCGCGGAACTCTTGATGACAAGGTTGAGGATGGGGTGGATGATCAAACGAAGCTTCCCGTGGTGAGTCTCTATGCCGGGGAAGATCGGCGGAAACCGAAGGCTGAACATCTCACCCTGATTGATGCCCTCGTCTTCGATATGCAGGACATCGGCACGCGTTTTTATACCTTTATTTCCACGATGGGACTGGCGATGGAGGCCGCGGAGAAAGCGGGGCTCAAGTTTTTTGTTCTCGATCGAGTCAATCCTATCGGAGCGACAAAGGTGGCCGGGCCGCTGCGAGACGGGGAACCTACCTTCACTTCTTTTCACAACGTGCCCATTCAGCATGGGATGACGATTGGGGAGATCGCTCGGCTTTACCAAAAAGAGCACTGCCCGAAGCTCAAGCTCACCGTGATTCCGGTTGAGAACTGGAAACGGGGAATGCGGTTTGATGAAACCGGCCTCCCGTGGGTCAAGCCATCACCCAATATGCCGAATCTTACCGCTGCGACTCTTTATCCCGGATTGGGGTTACTGGAGTTTACCAATGTTTCGGTGGGGCGGGGGACCGCCCTTCCTTTCGAGATCTTTGGGGCGCCATACCTCGATGCCGGGGCCTTCACGCAGAAGCTCAAGAAGGCCAAACTTCCTGGTCTCGAATTCGTGCCCATCCACTTCACGCCAAAGGCGAGCAAGTTTGCGAATCAAGAATGCCGAGGGGTGAGGATTCTCCTGACGGATCCGGTGAAGTGCCCCTCGGTTGAATTGGGTATTCTTTTGGCGCAGACCCTTCGTGAACTCTATCGGGAGCAATGGGAGACCAAGAAACTCAATACCCTGCTTCGGCAACCGGGGACGGAGGATACGATCAAAGGGCTGCGGCCTCGGAGTAGTATTGTCGAGTCGTGGCAGAAGGACCTGGAGCAATTTATGACCAGGAGGACAGGTGTCCTTCTTTATCGTTGAGGGCGAAAAAAATTCTTCAGTGATTAGCGTGAGGTTGTAGTGTCCCGGCGATGACGACTTTCAATTCCTCACCGTGGCAGTTTGGCGTTTCTGATTTTTCGACCAGCGAGCCGCTGAAAAATGGCGAGCTGATCAAGGCCAGTGGACTTGATTTTATCGAACCGGGTCTTGCAAAAGCGGCGGCGATGCCTGAAGAGGATTTTTTAAAAGCGGCGGATCGTCTCCGGGCTGCCGAGGTGCCGGTTTTATCCGCGAATTGGTTTCTTCCTCCCTCGCTCAAAGTGGTTGGGCCGGAGGTCGATGACGGGAAATCGCGTGAGTTTTTGAAGCTTGCTCTTGGCCGGGCCAATCATCTCGGAGCCAAGGCCGTGGTCTTTGGAAGTCCGGTCTCGCGTTCCATCCCGGTGGGCTGGGCCGAATTGGAGGCACGTGAGCAAATGATTCGTTTTTGTCGCCTCGCGGCGGAGGTGATCCAAGAGGGTGGTTGGGACCTGCGGATTGCGGTTGAACACGTGAATCATACCGAAACGAACTTCCTCAACACCTTTGCCGAAGCCCTCGCGATCACGCGGGAGATTGACCGGCCCGAAATCGGATTGGCGGCGGACTTTTACCACTTTGCGATGGAAGGGGAGGCGATTGACGTTATGCGAGAGGCCGCCGATCTCATCTGCGCGGTCCAGCTTGCCGACCCGAATGGTCGCGTCTTTCCGAAGGCCGACGCTGATATTCCTGGAATCGTTCCCTTCTTCGAGCAACTTGCCGGGATCGGCTATCAGGGGGGCGTTTCAGTAGAAGCCACCGTGGGAGCGGATCTTGCCAGAGATTGTGCGGCGGCAGCGGAGTTCTTTGACTGCCATTGTGGCTAGTTGTCGTATATGGGAAATGCGCACGCTTTTGGGACTTGCGATCTTGTTTGGCGACCCTCTTACCTTCGACACGACTCCTCTTGGGGAGAAAGATCGTCCGTGCCGTCCGGGGCCGATGGCTTCGGATTGGAATCCCTACGACAACATTCCGACCACGACGAAGAAGGGAGTGGACTACCTCGAGGCGCAGGCCAAGACGGAGGAACCGTTCTTCCTCTACTTCGCGTATCCCTCGCCCCATGCCCCGATCATCCCGAACGATGAGTTCGACGGAAAATCGAAGGCGGGGCTCTATGGGGACTTGGTTTATGAGACGGATCACTCCATCGGGCAGCTTCTGAAGGCGCTGAAGGATTCGGGTCAGGCCGAGAATCCCATTGTGATTTTTTCAGCGGACAATGGGCCAGAGCATTATGCTTGTGCGCGCGATGCCAAGTTCGATCACTGGTCGGCGCATCCCTTCCGG
>JAPKDJ010000145.1 GCA_026421245.1 Akkermansiaceae bacterium
TCGTGCATCTCGTCGAGCATCTCGAGTTTGATGTCGTCGCGTTTCGGAAACAGTAGCGTGTAGCTGCGCGAGTCGTCGGCAATCGCGCGCATGTTCTCCCGGCGCATTACGTAGCCTACCTCGTCCTTGCCTGAGACGCTGAAAAATGTCTGCAGATCCGAGTCCAAGGCCACCAGGATCTTCGATAGGGTCGTGAGACTTGGCGAGTTCTTGTCGCGCTCGATACACGACACAATCCCCGCGGTCAGCCCGGCCTTGGCCGCCAGTTGCCGCATCGACAACCCGTATCGCTTGCGCAGCATTTGGATCCGTTGCCCAACCTTGTCCTCGGTGATCGGCGGGGGCGACACCTTCTTCGTTGTCCTGCTCATTTTGTATTGCCAGAAATATTGAACGGTCGTTTGAGGGCTTTTGCAAGCCTCCCGGAACACTATCGCCCCGCCCCGTAGGTCGGCCCATCCTACTCTCCCGAACCCTTGGATTTCAAGCCTTATTGGTAATTTCTGTGAAACGCGCTTTCGGACAGGGTGCGTCTCAATACGCGAGATCGCCCTCCTCACCCCCAACAGCTATTTGGTTCAAAGGAAGAACTTGAAACAAGCGTATAATTTATTGAACTTGTGTATTGACGCGTCGTTTGTTCAGTGATTGGATGGGAAAGTCTGGCAGGCGAAGCTTTCTCGCCCGACTTATTTTGCCTCAAATTATTTCAAGGAGAATGGCTCCCTGGGCACAAGCAATTCAACGAACAATACCGATCAACATGAATAGACTCGTTCTCATAGCCTCAATCCTTATCACCGCGGGAGTGTCGAGCGCTCAGATCACGAAACCAGCCGACGCACCGAAGCCATTGCCACCGCCCTGCATTGTCTCGGGATCAACGACAAACGCTTCACCTACAAATACCAAGGTCTCAACCACACCCCGACCGGTGTCGAGCCGACCCGCGTGGTGAAGGAGATTTTGGGTTAAGGCATCCGAGGTGGGGGCGTCCTCTGGTGGTCGACAACACCCCCCTTTCTCCCCCATCCGCTCCGGTCCAAGGGCGGCTTCAAGACCCTCCCGCCAAAAGTAAATTCCTAGCACTCGCCGGTCGCCACAGCGCTCGTCTGAACGTAATCGACGTTGGCAGCTCCGTAACGACCTTGCAGGTAAGCAAAAACAGCTGCATCCGCGCCTTAGGTCGGACCGGCTGCACCGCTGCCGAACAGAACGGATGCGGCACCTGCATGGAGTGTGAGAAGAGCTGAGCCACCTAAGATGAGGAGGATCTTTTTCATGCCAGAGTAAGCTAATATTTTCACGGGATTCACTCGCTTGCGCCAAGCGAATTATGCGATTTCTGTCTCACGGGTAAATGATTGATCATAAGCTGGTGTGCCCAGATTAATTAGCGAATCCAGGCGTTATTCGACCTCCCTAATCCTGAAGAAGGTGCGACCAGCCAAGCCGTCCGCAGAGAAGGTGATCGACGTCGTCTCGGAATCCACGGCGGCCGGGATGCTATCTTCGATATCCAGGGGCCAGTCGGTGAGGTCGACGCTGACATCGAGCGAGTAGATCTTATTGGCCCTCGAGTTCCAAGTGATCGTGATCATGTTGGTGGGCTTATCGTGGTCGATTTTCTGGATGCGTAGGGGTTCGACATCGCCAGAGATGCCGAGCGCCCAGTCGATCGATTGGCCGAACAGGGCTTTCCCATCGTCGGTGAATGAGTTGAATGTAATGTCAGTCATGCCGAGCATGACCCGGCGTTCCTCGGCGAAATTCCCGTCGTTGAGCTCGCCATCCTTTTCCACGATCGTGAGGAAGAGCCGCGTCGTATCGCCCATTTCATGGGCGAGCGAGAGTGAACCAGGTGCCTGTTGGCCAGTCGACCACCAGACCTCGGTTTGTCCGGTAGAAATGGTGACGTCGGTGCCGACTGCGAAGCCAGCCGTGATCGGGTGATCCTCGAGGATCGTGATCACGTGATCGGTGTCTCCCTGATCTTTTGAGACCGCAGTGATCATGTATTCACCGCCACCATTATCGGCGATGGCCTCCTCCCAGTTGACCACCGGAATGCTCGAATCGTGGAACTTGTTGCGCATCGCCCCGGAGCCCGGCGTCGACGAGATGACCAACACATCGAAGGGATCTTCTTCATTCGCAACGGCTGCGCTCGCCTGTTTGTAGGTGACGTTTTCAGCGCCGTAGCGGTCCTGAAGATAGGTCATCACGGCGGCATCAGCGCCCTGTGTCGCTTCGACTTGCCCTCCAATAAAAAAGATCGTTTGGGCGGAGGCAGAGGTGAAATTACCCAGCAGGAAGACAGAGATGGCGGCGAGAAATCGGGGGACAGTCGGGTACGTTTCCATCCTGTATTTGTAGGACAAATATTACACCGCGGTCAATAGCTAATCTGGAACGGGCTCCGGAGGACGGTTTTTGGACTGCGGGGCTCGGCACCGTTTTGGATCAGACGCCGAGATGACGGAGTGATATCCAAGTGTTCGAACCGCCAATCGCGCGCCCGAACCAAAGCTCCGCATTGCGGAGCACTCCAAAACTCGATCGCTCTCCTATTCAACCTCGCGAATCCTGAAGAAAGTGCGACCGGGCAAGTTGTCTGCTGAAAGTTGATCCAACGCAATCGGCTTCAAAGCCCTCCCGCCAAACGCAAATTCCTAGCGGTCGGCTACTATTTGTAATCCCGCCCCATCAGGCTGTTCATCACGCTTCCTTGCCAATCGCGTAGTTGCTTCGACAACTGCTCAACGATGTCAGGATGCGCTTCGGCGAGATTGTTTTTTTCGCCGAGGTCTTTCTTTAGAAAAAATAGCTCAACCCCCGTGCCCTTGTCACCATCGATGACCAACTTGTAGTCATCGCTCAGGATTGCCCGTGGTCCCAGAAAATCCATCTCCCTGATTTCAGGGTGATGGTCGTTCCGGAAATTGCGTGTGAAGAGACCTCCCATTTTTTTGACCAAGGGGGTGGTGCCTTTCTGAAGTTCCGGGTCAATGTAGGGTTTTGGCGACCCCTTATCAGGCCGATTCCCCCGGAAACTCCAGAACTCGATGGCTTCACCGCGTTTCGTCATTTCGCCATTCAAAAGCGGAACAAGGTCGATCCCATCCAAGGGAATCTCAGGAATTTTGGCACCGGCCAGCGCGCACAAGGTTGGCAGGATGTCGGAGGTGACGGCATTCACCGTCGAGGTCCGAGGCTTGGGGATTCCATTAGGCCACTCGATGACTCCGGGAACGCGGATCCCGTTCTCATACACCTTTCCCTTGAGTCCGCGAAAGCGGGACTCCGTTAAGCCGCTTGGAGGGGTGCCATTGTCGCCGCAATACCAGAGCAAGGTGTTGTCCCTGAGGCCAAGTGTTTTCAAGGCGTTGCGCAGTTTGCCGATCGATCGATCCATGGCCGTGATTTCAGCATAGCGCTCGATCAAGACCTCGCGCTGAGGCCTCTTGATTCGTTGTCCGGTTTCGTTGGAAGTCAAACTCACTTCCACGTCACGATACTTTTCCGGCAGATCGCGATAGAGGGCCAAGTCGGTTTCCATCCCGCTATACGGCTCGTGTGGAGAGCCAAACCAGATGACGGTGAAGAAAGGCGCGCCCGCTTGTTTCTTCTTTTCGAGATAGTTGATCGCTTCATCGATGAGAATTTCTGAACTCTCGCCGTAGAATTTTTTTGGCGGCCCACCGTCTCGAGAAAGGACCGGATCCATTTCGAAGAAGTTGTCGTGAGACAGCCATTCATCAAAGCCCATCGCACCGGGATTGGTTGGCGAGCCTTTCTTGACCGGTCCGACATGCCACTTCCCAAAATGCCCTGTCGCGTATCCGGCATCGCGAAGAAGATGTGCCACGGTAATTTCCTCCGGACGAAGCGACCGCCCGGGAGTAAATGTCCCATAGCGATTGGGATGCCGCCCGGTCAGGACATTGCCCCGGGTGGGAGAGCAAACCGGCTGAGCATAGAAGTTGTCGAGGCGCAGACCGGAAGCCGCCATTTCATCGAGAAAAGGTGTTTTGAGATAGGGATGACCATTGTAGCCGACTTCTTCCCAACCGTGATCATCTCCCATCAAGAGAATGATATTGGGCCGGGATGGATTTTCTCCGCTTGGCTCAGCTCCATCCAGTCGCGCCAGAAGGAGAAGGAGAAGGGTGATCAGTTGTTTCATGTTCTTATCAGAGATTCGAAGCTGATACGCTGACGAAGCGGGAGACATTTCAACCCCCTTTCAACCCCATCCGGTCCGGTCCAAAGGCGGCTTAAAGCCCCTCCCGCCAAAAGCAAATTCCTAGCAGTCAGTCAGTTGCCAATTTCTTTGCTGGCAAGAATGTATCCTGAAAATATGCTGAATCCTAGTGAGCCTAAAAAGAGGAAAGATATTAGATTTTTTAGCATTTAATTCTGTGAACGTCTGTGATAATCGGGCCGTGATTGATTGTAACAGGCCGAAGCGAACAGCCCCGGCCTGCACGGCTCCGCGTTCATCAATT
>JAPKDJ010000021.1 GCA_026421245.1 Akkermansiaceae bacterium
GGATTTTAGAAATTGGCGGCGGTTTGGAATCATGGGTTGAGGAGGGGGATGGGTTGAGGGGGATGGGTTAAGGATTTTTTAATCGAGGAAGCGGAAGTCCAGGCAGGCGAAGAGAGATTGGGAGAGTTGGGTCCAGGCTTCTTCCTTTTGGTCGGGTGGGAATTGATTGAGGAAGAATTGGGTGGAGGAATGTTCGCTTCCGCTGGGGGGGCGGCAGAGGATGAGTTGGTAGGCGTCGATGATGGTGGCTTTTTTCTCGAGAAGGCGTTGGGCGGTGAGCTTGGATTGCTCACGGATGAAGGGGCTGTTCATGAGGAAAAGCGCCTGGGTGGGGAGGTTGGTGACGGGACGTTTGCCAACAACAAGGTTGGGATTGGGGGCGTCGAAGACTTCGAAGAGATCGAGCATGGAGTTGCGGAACCAGGGGACGTAGACGCTGCGGCGTTTTGAATCGAAGATGTAGTTGAGGTCGTATTGACCGACCTTGCGGATGGTGGGTCCGCCTCGTGCGGGATCGAGTTCGCCGCTCATGATGAGGGTGGTGTCGCGGATGGCTTCGGCTTCGAGGCGCTTGCGGTTTGCTCGGCCGAAGAGGCGGTTTGCGGGATCACGATTGTGAATCGTTTGCGAGGAGAGTTGGTAGGTGTGACTAAGGGTGATTTTTCGAATGAGCTTCTTCACAGACCAGCCGTCTTCGATGAAGCGGAGGGCGAGGTGGTCGAGGAGTTCCGGGTGGCTTGGGAGCTCGCCGGTTTGGCCGAAGTTATCGGGAGTGCGAACGATGCCTTCACCGAGAAGGTGTTTCCAAATGCGGTTGGCCATGACGCGGGCGGTGAGGGGGTTTTTGGGATTGGCGATCCAGTGGGCGAGTTCGAGTCGGCCTGAATGGTTGGCGGGGATGTCGGCGGCGGTGCCCGGTTCCAAGGCGACGGAGATGAAACCGCGCGGGACTTTTGGCCCTTTGTTGCGGACCTGGCCGCGAATGTGGACGTGTCCGTCGGCGATGGTATCGGCTTCGGAAGGCGCCATGGTGATGGGTTCAAGTTTTTTGAGTTTGGCGGTGAGGGACTTGTGTTCTTTTTCGAGTTGTTTGAGATCGTCCTCGATTAACTTGCGGTCAACGAGTGGAGTTTTGAATGAGCCTGGTTCGACGAAGCTGACGGCATCGGCGATGACGTAGTTGGTGGTGCCTTCGGTGGAAATGGTCACTGCAGCGGGCTCGCCTTTTGTGAAGGGGAAGGTGCCGACACTGACGAAACAACCGTGAATGGGAGCGGGTTTCGTTTGGTCGATGGTCACGGTGGTTTCTCCTTCGGCGTGTCGAATGATGACAGGGACGTTATTGGCGCGGTTGGTCGCTGCGCCGTAGGCGACGAGGACTTCGTAGGTTTTAGTTTCCGGCAGGGTGATGGAGAACGCGACCTGCTTCGCGCCCTTGAGGAGGTTTTCGTCGTGGAGGTAATTGTCTCCGACCCATTTGCTGGTGGAGACGGATTTTTTCCAGTCGCCGGTGAGTTTGGCGTCGCTGGAGTCGATGACGATGCCGGGGAGGTCGGCGGGAGTGAGAGAGCCTTGGGTGGGTTTCTTTCCGAGCTGGCTTTTGAGTTTGGCGAGGGAATCGCGGACTTGTTTGATCTCCTCTTTGTCGGTGATCTCAAGTTTGGCGGTGGCGAAGGAAGTGACTCCGGAGGCGGCGCTGCCTTTGCCCATGGACTCGGTGCTCTGGAAAATGCCGGCGAGGGCGTAGTAGTCGGTGATCGGGATGGGATCGAACTTATGGTCGTGGCAGCGGGCACAGCCGAGGGTCATGCCGAGGAAGGTGCGGCCGACGGAGTCGATTTGCTCGTCGACGAATTCCATTTTGAGGAGTTCGTGGTCCTGGAGTTCGTAGTTGAGAGCACCGAGGACGAGGTAGCCGCTGCCGATGAGTTGGGAGTTTCTTTGTTCGACGGAATTGTGGGGAAGGAGATCGCCGGCGAGATGTTCGCGGACGAGTTGGTGGTAGGGTTTGTCCCGGTTGAAGGAATCGATGACGTAGTCGCGGAAGCGCCAGGCGTTGGGGAAGACGAGGGAGCGGCCGCCGCCGCTGGATTCGGCAAAGCGGGTGACATCGAGCCAATGGCGGCCCCAGCGTTCGCCGAATTCGGGGCGGGAGAGGAGGTCATCGACGACGGTTTCGAAGGCGTCGGGGGAGGGATCGTTGAGGAAGGTTTTCATCTCCTCGGGCGAGGGAGGGAGACCGATGAGGTCATAGTAGATGCGGCGGAGGAGGGAGTGTTTTGGGGCGTCGGGGGAGGGGGAAAGGTTTTCGGATTCGAGCCGGGAGAGGATGAAGCGGTCGATGTCGTTTGTGGGCCACGAGGGGCCATTGACGTCGGGCACGGGATGGGCGACGGGTGGTTTGAAGGACCAGAATTGGCGGCCTTTTTCGAGGTCGATGTTGCGGGAGGATTTTTTGACTTCGTCTTCGCGCGGATCGGGCGCGCCCATGGAGATCCAGGTGGTGAGTTTTGCGATCTCGGAATCGGGAAGGCGGGTTTTGGGCGGCATTTCGAGGTCGCCGTTGGTATGGGAAACGGCGTGGATAAGGAGGGAGTCTTCGGGCTTGCCCGGAACAATGGCGGGGCCGGTCTCGCCGCCGGTCTGCCAGCCGGCCCGGGAATCGAGGGAGAGATTGGCTTTGAGCTTCTTGGCATCAGCCGAGTGGCACTTGTAGCAGTGCTCGACGAAGAGAGGGCGGATGTGGGTTTCAAAATACTCGATACCTTCGGTTTCATCCGCACATGCCGCGCGGCCGAAAAGTATCATCACCAGAAAAATGATGCCCTTTGCTGGTGGTAATATGGCAGAGGAGAACATGAGAATGGAGCAGTGAACTGGGGAAAGAGTTTAGCGAGCAGGCTATTAAAAAATTAAACCAAGGTCGAGGGGAGAAATGCTTCGGGTTAGGCTTACGATGATGACCCCAATTCACGAAAGATCTGGCCCAATTGAACCGAGGCCCTTTCATTTCTCCATGGCATCGTGACAGGTAGCCTTTTTTCTAGGTTCCCCGAAACGTGATGAAACTCATTTTTTGCTCTCCCAATTGGTCTTCAAAACTGGAGATTCCGCCGGAGGGGAAGTCGCTAATAGTTACGCAAATTTCGACGGGTAGTTTGCCGGTTTGAAGCTCTATAGTCGTGATCTGCGCACCACCGCCGCACCCTCATATCGAGGGAATAAAGCGCATCATTGATCATCGAACTGGCTGTAATAAGCGCTCTTGAATCGATCTTCGACCCCATCGAGAAAAGGATAGCGACGGGTCATGAAGAGTCCGTAAAGTGCATTGCTTGGATCGATCCAGAAAGTCGTTGTATGGTAGCCACCCCAGCCAAAGATACCCGCCGGTGCCCCGGAGGCCTCCCCGGGAGGATTCTTGAAAATCTCAAATCCCAGGCCCATGACATGGCCCTTTTTGTTGAAGCCCGGAATTTCTTTTAGCTGATCGCTTAGCATCAATGCCAGTGTTTCCTCTGAGAGGATCTCCGTTCCATCCGGAGCCCGGCCCCGATCGACCAACATTTGGCAGAAACGGCCATAATCGTTCATCGTTGAAACGAGACCTTCACCGCCAAGATACAAGCGGCTTTCCGGCGCGTAATAAAGTTCGTCCTCTTTCAGAGTTCCCGGACGGTAAGCCTCATCGGTTTTCACAAAGAGCGGCTGAAAACGTTTCCGGTCTTCAGGCGTGAGATGGAACCGTGTCTCCTTCATGCCCAGGGGTTTGAAGATGTTCTCGTCAAAGAATTCCGCCAGATTCCTTCCTGTGTGGATTTCGATCGCCCGTCCAAGCACTGCTGTGCTGAGACCGTAGGTGAAGCGTTCGCCAGGCTGGTGCTCCAATGGTTTTTTTTCGAGCAAGTCGATCAACTCCGCAAGATCACTGAGTTCCATGACCTCTTTCCAAGTCCCCTCTTTGTCGAAGGAACCATCGTAGCCCGCGATCCCCGAGGTGTGTCGCAAGAGATCCCGATAAGTGATTTGCCGCTTCAGCGCGACAGTTTTTCCATTCGGCTTTTTCACGCGAAGATTCGCCAGTTGGGTCACCACCTTTGACACCGGATCATCGAGATGGAAGACGCCGCGTTCGTGTAGCATCATGGCGGCCACACTGGTGATCGGCTTGGTCATCGACCAGATCGCAAACAAAGTCTCGTCTGTAACGGCCCGGTCTCCAGTGGTGTCCGAAGCGATGGTATGATGATAGAGAGCCTCTCCCCGGCGGGTCAGGCGGAAGGCATTTGAGAGGGTATCGCCATTTTCAACGAGTTTCTTCTGAGTGGCCAGTAAAGCAGTCGCCACGCCGGCGTCCGGCGAGTTTGCCGAAAGATCGAAGCACCGAACGACCCGGTCGTTGCGGAGGTAGAGTTTTTTGTTGGCAAAGGCGGGTGCGGACCAGACCAAGAGGCGCCCGCCCACCTCATGAGTGGGATCGATCAACTTCGCTCGCGATATCTCCTTGTAGCCACCGGGCGACAATTCAGCGGTGATGAGTTCGCCATGATCGTTGTAGAGAAAGGTGCGCCCGGAAGGGGGGTGGGGAAACGAGAAGGCTGATGGCCAGGCGCCCGTGCGCCCGCCCAGGCGATCCTGCAGGGGGACCGGGGTCTCCCAAAGGCGCTCGCCGGTGCGAATGTCGACACATTGGAAGCGGCCACGACCACCAGCCGAATAGAGATGGCCATTCGCATCGAGGTGGGCCGTGTTGAGCACACCGGCCACGCCAAGGCGGAGATCGCGCCCCCAAACCAGTTTGGCGGATCGAGTGTCGGGAGCGACGCGAATCGCGGCCGACACGCCCTTGTAGCCCATCACATGCACCAGATCGTCATGCACGCGGGGTGTTCCAATCGCCATGCCAAAGCTCGGCTTCACTTTGACAAACCAACGCTGGGTGCCGTCTCCTGGGTTCAAAGCAGCGAGACCGTCCCCGTGCCACACCAGCAACTGTTCCTGCCCATGGATCCTGGCGACGACCGGCGGGCAGTAACCGGGCTTTGATGCCGACAAGGCGCGCCAACGCTCTTTGCCGCTCACTTTGTCAAAGGACACCACCGTCGAGCCATTGCCACCTACGATACAAATGAGTTGGTCGCCGTGTATCAAGGGGTGCGCCGCACAGCCCCACTCGGCGATCTTGAGGGCGTAGTCTTTTTTGAAATCCCGGGACCATAGGACGTGTCCGGTTTTTGCGTTTAAGCAGAAAAGGTTTCCTTCGGCTCCCAAGGTGTAGACGCGCCCGTCATTGACAGTTGGGGTGCAGCGTGGGCCAATGGCATAGAGGGAGACGGTGGAGTAAGGACACGCGTAATTGTGTTCCCAAAGCGGCTCACCCGTCTCCGCATCGAGGGCGCGCACCCGTTCCCGCCCGGGGATCGCCGCTCGGATGAAGTTGGGATTTCCTTCAACCTTGCCCTGCCGGTAGGGTTCTGCCAGCCGATCGATAAGAAAGACGCGACCATCGACAACGGCGGGCCCCGAGTATCCTCCGCCCGCGGCCCGTTCCCAAAGGAGAGGTAAACCCGAGTCGGGGAACTCCGTTCGCAGCCCCGGCTCCCTGACCGAGGTGTCAGCGTGTGGGCCGAGGAAATGCGGCCACTCGTCTCCACGGGAGATCAACGGGTGAAGGAGGGTGAGCCAGGCGAGCGTGACTATCTTGGGGATCTTCATATTTGGGGGGCGGTATGCGGATTTAAAGTCCACCGATGCCAAATCGTCCTCCCAATTGGCAAGGCATAATTATTCATTGTGGTGCAAGTTGGGGAGTTATAAAGCCAATCGGAGCTCTTCCATACCCCACTTCTTGCTTTCATTCATCTTCTGTTCAGGATGTGAAAGTTAGTTTGGAAACTTTATGAGAGTGCTTGTCGTTGAGGATCAGGATGATTTACGAGAAATCGTGGCGGAGACGTTGCGGGAGGAATCGTTTGCGGTGGATGAGTCAGCGGATGGGGAGGAGGGACTCTATAAGGCGTTGAACTGGGATTATGACATCATCGTGCTGGATATTATGATGCCGGTGCTGAACGGGTGGGAGGTTTTGAAGAAGTTGCGGAAGGAGAAGCAGACGCCGGTGTTAATGTTGACGGCGTTGGATCAGGTGCGGGACAAGGTGAAGGGGTTAAACCACGGCGCGGATGATTATTTGGCGAAGCCGTTTGATTTGGCGGAGTTGGTGGCGCGGGTGCGGGCGGTGATTCGGAGGAATGGCGGGGAGCACCGGCCGGAGGTGACAGTGGGAAAGGTGACGATCAACACGACGTCGAAAACGCTGAAGGTGAACGACAATGAGGTGGATGTGACGGCGCGGGAGTATGCCATGGCGGAGTTGATGATCCAGCATCGGGACGAGGTCGTGACGCGGGATTTTTTGTACGCTCATCTTTTTGACGAGAATGACGAGTCGATGTCGAACATGCTTGATGTCTACGTCTACAAGCTGCGTCAAAAATTCGGGAAGGATTTTATCAAGACGCGGCGGGGCCAGGGATATATTGTGGAGGGCATTTAAATGAATTTTTTCCCGCAATCGATTCGCTGGCGAATCCAGCTGTGGCACACCCTATTGTTGGTGGTGATCATCGCGGCCTTGCTGGCGGCATTTTTTCAGAACCAGCGGGAGATCAAGTATCAGGCGCTGGACCGAGAGTTGAATAATCCGATCACGCGTTTGTTGCCGCGGATGGAGAGAAGGCGTAAACCACCGCCGAGAACCCGGAGGCTGCCGCGGCCGGAGCCTCTTGATGGTTTTGATGATGAATTCGGACCAGACCCGGAATCTGGACCCAGGCCAAGGCGTGGATCGGATGTTGAAGATGGCAGAGGACCAACGCTGGATGAAGTGGTGGAAGATTTGGCCGGGGACGACATTTTTGTGATCCAGTGGGATCGTGACGGAGGATTACGATTTGCGTCGGAGAATGCACCGGAGGATTTGACGCCAATTCCGGATGAAATTCCGAGGGGAGGTGAGCGGATGTCGAAGAGGACGGTGGCCGGTTATCGCGAGGTGATTCATACGACTCCAGGCGGGAGCTTTCTTTTAGTGGGGACGGCGATTGCACCGATTGAGAAGGATCTTGCGTCGCTTCAAATGCGATTGGTGGGAATCGGAACGCTGATTGTGGGCGGGGGATTCTTGGTGGGGTGGCTTTTGATCGGGCGATCGTTAAAGCCGATCGGGGTGATGAGTGAGACGGCGCATCGGATTTCCGATGGTGATTTGTCGGGTCGAATTGAGATCAAAGAGGATGGGAGTGAGTTGGGGCAGCTCTCGAGTGTGTTGAATGAGACTTTTGAGAAGCTTGAAACATCCTTTGAGCACCAGGTGCGATTTACGGCGGATGCTTCACATGAAATGCGGACGCCGATTGCGGTAATTTTGGCGAAGAGCCAGTTTGCGTTGAGTCGCGAGCGGTCGCCGGAGAAGTATCAGGAAGCACTGCAAACTTGCATGGATTCGGCACAGCACATGCGGATGTTGACCGATGCCTTGCTGGAGTTAGCAAAGGTGGATTCGGGGGAATTTAATCTAGATAAAGAAAGCGGGGATCTGGAAGATTTGACGCGGAAAGTGGTGAGGATGATCGAGCCGCTGGCGGATGAGAAGAAGATCGTGATTCGGTGCGAGTTGGCGCCAGTGAAAATGAAGTTTGATACGCAGAAGATGCGGCAGTCCTTGTTGAATTTGTTGAGTAATGCGGTGAAGTATAACTGTGAAGAGGGAGAGATTGAGGTGGTCTTGAAGAATGTGGAAGGCGAGGTGAAGTTATCAATTCGTGATACGGGGCCGGGTATGAATGAGGGGATGAGAGAGCATATTTTTGAGCGTTTTTATCGGGCGGATAAGGTGCGAACTCGTACCGGGAAAACCGGGACCGGTCTGGGGCTGGCGATCACGAAGGCGATCGTGGAAGCGCATGGGGGCCGAATTGAAGCGAGAAGTGAGGTGGGAGTAGGATCGATTTTTGAGATCAGTTTTCGTGAACAAGATTGAGATCGCATCGCCTAGATTGGGCTAATCGAATGATTTTTTTTGGAGGTTAGCGATACTCGTTGTTTCCTCCAAAGTGGATTCAGGAGTGGTGGGGCGGGTTCATATTCGGGAGCCTTCGGAGAACGCATTCTGAATTGATCAGGGATTTGAACGGAAGAGTGACCTTGGTGGATCACGCTATGGCCTACGACTCGGAGGGGATTAATGTGGGCTCGGCCATCGCGATTCCCGAGTCGGGCTTTCAGACGCTTCTGGTCCTGGGTGCGGGTTTGGGAGTTTTGAGCCGCAGAAGGCCCCAACGGAATCAATCATTTCTATCGCCGAAGATGGCTTCTCTTAAAGAGCTCCCTTTTTACCCCTGCCTGGAGAGATCCCGGAGGCGAGTTATTTAGCTCAAGAAAATTCCCCGCCCCGGTCAAACTTTGGGGGGTGACCGGAACGGGGAAATGGCTTAAGCAAGTTTGCTCCTAATGAGCATCCCTGTTACCCCCGATGACTCTTTTTTTGGGGGGAAAGTTACAAAAAAGGGAACCTTTTTTGGATATAGCACTCGAGCCCCTACTTTTTGATTCGGACCCGGAAGAAGCAGAGGGCATTAGAGGAGTTGGAAACTCCTGGCTGAGTGGTGGTCCAGGTGATCATGTTGGTATTAGATTCGAGGTAAATCTGATGGTTGCCGGTCGTCAGGGAAATGATATCGGCGGGAGCGTAAGAAATGAGGATCGTGAGGAGGAGCTTTACCAAGGACATGGGCCCTCGGATGTGGAAGGAAGGCTGTTTATTCAGGCGATGGGATCCGGGCAGTGAACGCGGCGCTGGCACTTGAGGCAGAAATCGCCGAGGTAAAGAGTGTCCACCCATTCCATGAGAGGAGAGAGGTGCTTTGGTTCGTCGGTGATGAAGCCGGCTTCGAAGTTTCGGCGGAGGGGGCTTTTGGCGCCGATGCCTGCGCCAGTGAGGTTGGCGGAGCCGACGAAGGCTTCGAGGCCGTCGATGATGACCGCTTTGGTGTGGATTCGGGGGCAGAGGATCCGTTCGAAGAGATCACTTTCAATAAGAGCGGGGTAGCGGTCAAAGTCTTCCCTAAAACGCGGGCCGGGTTCCTTGGCGTGAAAGAGACGGACGGCGATGCCCTCGTTGATGAGATCTGAGAGGATTTCGAGAAGAGGGACGAAGCGCCGCCCTTTTTTGACATGGAGGTCCTTAATGTCGGCGGTGATGATCCACAGGAATTTTCTTGCGCGGGGAAGCATGTCGACGATGACGCGTTGGTGGATGTCTTCGTTGAGGACGAGGTCGGTCATTTCAGTTGGTATGATATGGCAGGAAATGGTTCAAATTTCTTGATGACAAAGACATCGGCGACATCTTGAGCTGCTCAAGAGCAACACGATCGTTGGACAAAAAGACGCCCGAGAATATAGAAGCATGCGCGGAGTAAAGGCCTCGAAGATATCCTGCGCCTCCTATCCAACCCTCACCTTTCATCCGAGCAATCCCGCGATTTTGTCTGTTGGTTAGAACTCCCAATTTTCACATCAATTTTTGTCGTGTCGTGTGGGTAGTAATAAAGAAACGGGCGCTAGCGCCGCACGGCAAAATTGATATAGCCGATGAACATTTCTTCATCGCTCTGTTCTCCGAATCTCACTGACTGAACGGGGTCGGGGTTCTCTGGATTCTGGGGTGAGTTATCAAAGGCACCGCGCACGCGGATTTCTGTTCCCGCGGGCAGCCATTTTGGCTCGGCGAGACGATAGAGTAATTGCCAGTCAAAGATGTAGTGAGGCACCGAGAGAAGTTTCTCGACCTCGCCATTCGGATAGATCGCATCGTATTCCATCCGCGAGCCACGGAAGTGCATGTGAGGACTCAGCTCATAGAGGAGAGTTGGTTCCGTGGCCGATAGGACCACCGAGGCCTCGCGCGGATACTCGCGCACGCCCGGGGCAATGTTAATGGAGGTCGTGCTGGCGGCGGTGGTGCGATACTCCATCTCCGGAGGAGTGGAGTGAAAGTAGAGACCAAGCTGAGTCGTGTCGGTCTGAGGTCTCCCGTTGGTTTGATAATGCATCTGAACGGTGAGGGTGGGATTCGCTTCAAGGAGTTTCCCTGAATTGGGAGGGAAGGCTATTGCCTGAACCCCCGGAACATACCCTGCGAAGTAGCCATTCAGCCCGGCACCCTGGATGAAGGCCTCAAAGGTGGATCCGATGAAGGCAAGGCTGTGGTGAACGACCTCGCGGTTGCCCGGCTTGATGATGGCAGCCCGGAGATAGGTATCGGCTGGAATGTTCGGACTCAGTTCGATGTAACGATAATTCACCTCGCCATTGGCCGGGATGTTCTGAGTGGGAATGGTGAGAATCATGTCCGGCTCGCCCAACTCTGCCGGCCAGTTGAAGGGGTATTTGCTGGGAGGCGGGGTGTTGGCGACAAAGTCCGCCAGGGGATCAGCCCCGTCACCCTTCAGTGCCCCTTGATCGATCCAGTCGACGAGCGCTCGTAAAGACTCCTCCGACAGGGACCAATCGTCCTCATAACTCCCGAACTCCGGATCGGCGAACCAGGGCGGCATTTCGCCGGTGAGAGTGACTTCACGAATCTCGTGCGCCCACGACGCCAAGGACTCGTAGCTATCGAGCGAAAAGGGCGCGATGTTGTTCGGGCTGTGGCAACGCACACAACTTTCGATGATCATGGGAGCAATGACCTCCTCGTAGGAAACAAGCTCTGTTGGGCCCAAGGGAAGAGGATGACCAGTGGCTGGAGTGTGACGGTAAGTCGATGCTTGCCCGCCAAAAAATGCGGTGAGGGCATCGGAAAGATAGGATTGAGCAGGAGATCCGTCCACCGCAGGACGCTCGATCGCTCCCCGGTAGAAGACGGTCCACGAGGCGGTATCAATGGCAACCACTTCGGTGCCTCGGGCTACCTGATACGCCCGCGAGACCAATTGAGCCGAATCGTGAAGAATGGGGACATCCGTTTCCCAAGTGTCGGCAGTCGTCACGAGATCGGAGCGGTTCTCCGAGATCGGATCGATGATCCAAAACTCAGCGTCTTGCGCACCAAAGGAACTCTTCAAGTCCGTCAGAGTGGCTCCCAAAGATGGATCGGCATCCGGATCAGTGAAGAAGAGGACAATGGCCTTTTGGAAGCTGTAGTAATGCAGTTGTCGCGTGCGACCCTCGTGGTCGATCAGGCGGAAATCGGCGGCCTCTTCGCGCGGTGCGCTTCCGGGCCACTGCAAGAGTCGATAGAACCCCGATCCCCGGTTAGGAACGAGAGGAGCGTTCCACTGAAAGGGGCTGGAGGGGAGACGGAGCGAGAGCAGAGGTTCCCAATTTTTCAGATCGGAAGAATACTCCAAGACATGATCTTGCGTCGGCTGGCCGTGGAGGTTGATCCGGATGGAGTCGTTATCCGCTGGCCGCACATCGACTGACAGCTCCTCTGCCAGCACTGGAGCAAACAACACCGAGGCCAAGGCCAAGGAGAACACGGGCGGGGCAATTCGCCTGGAGAGCATTCTTGAAAAGGTCATCGATCATTGGGGTAGTGCAAAATAGCTACAATACAAACTGAAAATCAATCCCCTTTCTCCAGGGGCCCTGCACACGGGAAGTGCAAAATCTAGATTCCGAAGTTTAATCTACACGCAATATAGGGGCATCCTAATTTCTCTGGATGCTCAGAAATCCTAACAAGATTGATTACTCCCATGGTTTCCCCGAGGGCTTCGAAGCCCGCCAACTGGGCACTGAAAACCTGTCCCAAAAGAACTGGAGCGTTCACACTGAGGAGAAAAAAATCGAGGCTAATCAGATAGGAGATGACTTCGCTTTCCTTGAGCGCCTTGTCCGAACTGTCGTTTTTGATTTCAACCCGCATGCCAAAGGTCTGCCTGGAGGCCGGGGAGTATTTATTTCGATCCTTGGTCAGGCCCCGGTCAAAGTTGGGGCAAACCTCGATATCGGGAACTTTGTCAGTAATCTAGGCGGTGATGAAGGTTTGATCTTCTTCGCTGAGGGTTTCGCGACACGCCCACCTTTGAGGCGGATCGAAGCATGGCTCCGATGAGAAGTGAAACGAGAGGAGGAGCGGATTCATGGATTGATCTAAAAAGTTTTAGCGGGAAATCTTTCAAGGTGGCTTGTGCTTTCCATTGGCGGGGAGTGGATTAGATTTTCGGTGTGACTGCTGTCGAGCACAAGTTGTTGGGAGATCTTTTCCTGATGACGCTGATTTCGTTTTTTGGCCTTGCCTTGCCGGGCTACGCCTTGGTGCGGTTGATTTGGCCGGAGAGCGATTGGAATCTTGGCGGAAGTGTCTCGACCACGGTGATCAGGCCAATTGATCTTGTGCTGGTGGCAGTCTACACGGCGTATTTTGTGGCAAGCTGGAAGAATTTGGTTGAGGGGCTCGCCACCGCAGATCTGAAGGTTCTGACAGCTGGTTCGGTGATGGGAGGAGCGGTTTTTATTCTCATTTTGGCGGCGCTGGCTCCGGCGGCACTTTTTCGACGGATCAATCTGATGGAATTTTTTGGTCTTCGCTGGAACCGGTGGAAGCACATTTTTTGGATTGGGCCGTGTTTTGTGATCGGAATGATGGTGGTGGGAGTGGTGATGATTCAGCTAGGCTGGCAGGAGTGGGTGAAGGCAAACTATGGTGGCGGGTCACAGCGGGTGGTACAAATGATAAGGGAGACCCAGGACATGGCGCTGCTCGGAGCGATTGTTTTTTCGGCGGTGGTGGTTGCCCCGATTGCGGAAGAGGTGATTTTCCGGGGATTTCTCTATCCGGTGGTAAAGAGGTATAGCGAGCCGTGGTTTGCGGCGATCTTTACGGGGTGCCTTTTTGGGGTGATTCACTTCAACTTGATGAGCTTTCCGCTCCTGGCTCTGATGGGTATTGTTCTGGTGGTCCTTTATGAAATCACGGGTTCCCTTTGGGTGCCGATCGCCTGTCATGCCGCTTTCAATGCGCTCCAAGTGGGCTTTATGATGTTGGCTCGGCTTTATGAAATTCCTCTGGCACCATGAAAACTGTGGGAGAACTCGGCGAGGATGGCTTGATTGCGCAGCTCTGTGGTGGGTTGTCGGTTTCTGGGAAAGTAGTGGTGGGACCGGGAGATGATTGCGCGGTCGTCGGAGAAGGAGACTTGCTGACTCTTCTCAAGGCTGATGCAGTGGTGGCGGGGGTTCATTTCCTTGCTGGGGAAGATCCACGTCGTGTCGGCTGGAAGGCGGTGGCCCGGGTCCTCAGCGATTTTGCGGCAATGGGGGGGACCCCCGGTGAATTGTTGGTGACCATCGCGCTGGAAAATAAAACTCCGGTGGATTGGGTCATCCGGCTTTACGAAGGGATGACGAAGTGCCTCGATCAGCATGGAGGTGTCATCGTGGGAGGCGAAACGACGTCGCTGCCGGAAGGGGCGCCGGCGATGATTTCAGTGGCGGGCCGGGGGACGGTGAAGAGTTCCGAGGTTGTCACCCGATCCGGAGGTCGCCCGGGAGATGCCATCTATGTCACTGGAACACTTGGAGGTTCCATTCGCGGAAAACATCTCGATTTCACACCGCGGCTTGAGGAAGCGAATTGGCTGACGCGGCATTTTAAAATCAACGCCATGATGGATCTCTCCGACGGTCTCGCCAAAGATCTTCCGAGGCTGGCCCGGATGAGCGGGTGTGGATTTGAAATCGACCGAGAGACCCTGCCTTTATCGGAAGGGATTTCGGTGGAAGAGGCTCTGGGCGATGGAGAGGACTACGAGTTGCTCTTCACCTCGGGAGATGAAATCGAAGGAACCTGGGGAACGACGTTCCCGGATCTACGCTTGACCAGGGTGGGGCAATTGATCTTGGGCAAAGGGAGCCCCCTTGAAGGAGGCTGGGACCATTTTAAGCGATGAAGTGTCTCCCTACTTCTTCGGCATGATCGGCGAGTTGATATCGGCCAGATCGGTAGGCTTGACGTTTTTCACCTCACCACCGAAGCCAAAGCGGGTGGGGGTGTAGGCTCCTACAAAGTCGATCTTGGCGTTCGCCTTGATTTCCTTTTCGAGTCCGGCGGCCCAAAAGATTCCATTGATGATGAGTCGGCGGTAATTGGAATCGAGAAGGTCCTGGGATGCTCCCTGGGTCGAGTGGAAGACGCGGGCTTTTTTGCCATCTTTGGTCGAGTAGTGCCGAGTCCAAGTGGATGGGCTGGGCTTTTTATTTGGATCTGCAGGTGAGCCTTTTGTCATTCCGTTGAGCGGTTGGCTTTCGGTCAGAACGGTGAAGGTCTCATCTGGTATTCCCACATACGCTCCGGCCATGCAGAGGGCGTTGTTCTCAACACCCTTGAGGATAGGGTTTTCCTTCTGAGAAGTGATGAGCTGAATGCGGGTTGCCTGCTTGTGGTTGCTGCCGTAGTGGCCGACCCAGGTATTTCCAAGGACTTGATGGCCAAATCCGTTTTTGAAGTCGTCTCCCGAATATTTGAAGTCGAACCGTGAGTAGGTTTTTCCCTTGGGAATCTTGAAGGCGTGGGAAGACGTGCGGAGTCCGACAACCGGGCCACCGCGTTCGACATAATCAGCGATGTGTTTCATCTGATTATCGGGAAGATCAAGGAATCGGGCGAAAATGACCATGAGATCAGCCTTCTGAAGTGCCTCAAGACCCTTGATGTCGGACGCCCCTGCTTTGATGTGCCCTTTCTCATCCACCCCAAAGAGAACAGTGGTTTTGAACCCGTGATGCTTGGAAAGAATGCGAGCTAAAGCGGGGCAAGTCTCTTCGGTCCGATACTCATGATCGGAAGCAACGAATACGATATGTTTCCCTTTGCCGGGTCCTTCGCCACCTTCGTAGGTGATTTGGCCTAGAAGGGGAAAAATGGTGAGAAGGAAGAGGGTGATGAATTTCATGGATTCTCTCTACGTTACCAAAGATCAGATTCTCGCATCAGGAATGACGAGATTTTTTGCTGCCGGAACCATTCCCATATCCGCAACGGATTAACTTTCCCCCAATTTTATCGATATCATGAAAAAATCACTCGTTCTTTCCCTTGTTCTCGCGATTCCGGTGCTTGGTGATCATCACGCCAAAGCCACCAAGGGCAAAGTGGCATTGCCCGCCGGGCTTCCTACGAAGTCTGATCCCGCGGGCTTCAAGGGGGCCGGATTCAGCGCATTCTGCAACCGGAAAGATTTTTCCGGTTGGAAGAAAGTGGGAGGCACTGCCAGTGATGAGGTGAAAGACGGAGAGATTCGTGCTGGTTTCACCGATAGCGACGAGAAAAATACTATCCATGAAGGGCTTCATGGCCTTCCAGGTTCATGGCGGGCCATCGGGCGATATTCTCTGGAAAAACGTTTGCCTTAAGGCCCTCTAGGAAGATCACCGGATTTGATTTTCAACCAACCTGCTGGAAGCTCTGAAAAAACAGAGTGACCAGCGGGCTTTCTTTTTTAATGATCAACGCCATGAATCGTCGTAATTTTACCCGTATTAGTTCCCTGACCCTTGGAGGGGGTTCGGTTTTGAGTGCTGAGGGGGAAAAATCCGGTAAGACACCGAAGGAGATCCTCGCGCTCGGTCTCCTGACGGACGTTCATTACGCCGACAAAGATACGAGAGGAAATCGAATGTATCGTGAGAGCCTGGCGAAGGCGAAAGAAGCGGCCTTGTTTTTCAAAGAGAAGAAGCCGTCAGCGGTTGTTTGTCTTGGCGATCTCGTCGACGCGGCTCCGTCGGTGGAAACCGAAATTTTCTACCTTGAGAAGATCACCAAAGTTCTCGATGTGTGCGGTCTGCCCCGTCATCACGTTCTTGGAAACCATTGTGTTGCGACTCTCACCAAGGAGGAATTTTTCAAACACTCCGGATCGGTCAACAAGCAGGGGCACTATTCCTTCGATTTGAAAGGGAAGCACTTCGTCGTACTGGATGCTTGTTACAACTCCAAGATGGAACCCTACGGGCGCGATAATTTTGTCTGGCATGATTCTAACATGACTGCCGAGGAGATCGAATGGCTCGAGAAGGATCTCAAAGCCACCAAGAATCCGACCGTGGTTTTCGCCCACCAGCGGCTCGATGTGGATCGCCCGAATAAGCATGCCATCAAGCAATCGAGCAAAGTGCGAAAAATCCTTGAGACTTCTGATAAAGTGACCGCGGTCTTTCAGGGACACAGCCACAAGAATGAACTCAAGACGATCAATGGGATTCCCTATTGCACCTTGGCGGCGATGATTGAGGGGAGTGGAGTTGAAAATAATTCTTACGCGCTCCTTCGTTTCTTCGATGACGGGAAGGTGACCCTTGAAGGCTATCGCCGTCAGATGAGCAAGGAATTCAAAGGCTGATCACTTCCTGATTTGTTCGAAGAGCCACTTGTGGAGTTCGGGGTCACTGACGACTTTCCCAATAATGCCATGGCCGTCGTCCGGGAATTCGGTGTATTTAAAAACCTTTGAGCGCTTGAGTTCTTCGGCGCAATTTCGCGCATAAGTTGGGGGAACGATCTTGTCTTTGGCCCCGTGGAATGACCAGATGGGCATGGAGCGGAGTTTGCCGGCTCCACTGGTTCCACCGGCAACCGGAACTCCGGCCGCAAATATTTTGGGTTCTTCCTTGAGGAAATGCCAGGTCCCAAAGCCACCCATCGAGTAGCCGATGATATAGATGCGATCCTTATCGATGATGGGGAGTTTTTTTAAAAGATCCTCAATCAGAGAGAGCGTTTCATCGCCCGGGGCATCATCCCATCCGCTGCCCGTTTCGCCATGGGGTTGATAGCACAGCGGAGCCAGAACGAGGCAGGGGCGCTCTTTGTAGTTGCCTGCTTTGACAAAGGCTTGGGCGAAACCAATCTGCTTGCCGTTTTCGTTGTTGGAACTTTTTCCATGAAGTGAAATTATCAAGGGCACCTTTGACGACCCGTCAAGATCCTTCCCTCCATAGAAAGAATAGGGGAGGTTGCCATGTTCAGCCTTCACCCAGTCGCCGGTGATGAGATGGGCATATTCGCCTTCCAGTTTGGTTGGTTCCACCGCGGGTGCTTTTGCCTCTTCTTTGACGAATTTTTGATCGGCTTCCGACAAGCGGGCCAGGGGAATGGTGACCTCTTTACCGGTTTTGGAGATTTTCAGAGTGATGTGTGTTTCGGTGGTGGAAACAAACGAGGCCTCCAACGGTTTCCCATCATTGGAGGTCCAGGTCCGGGCGGAAGCCGTCAGCAGGGTGGCGGCAAGAATGAGAGGGAGGGCCTTCATAGGGGATGAGATGATAGTTGGAACAACGCGTCACGTAAAGGAAGCGCATGAGTTCCTTTTCTTTGAGAATATTCGCCATTCTTTGCCTAAGTGCACTGGCTCTCTCCGCCGCTCCCGAGAAGTGGGGGAAAGATATCGCGAAATTTGAAGCGGCCGCGAAAGCCAATCCGCATCCCAAAGGCGCTCTTCTTTTTGTGGGGTCATCCAGTATTCGGATGTGGGATTTGAAGTCGTCCTTTCCAAAACAAAAAACCATCAATCACGGTTTTGGGGGATCAGAGCTGGAGGACTCCCTACACTTTGCCGACCGGATCATCATTCCGCATGCCCCCGCGATGGTGCTCCTTTACGCCGGGGACAACGATATCAACAAAGGAAAAACTGCCAACCGGGTTGTGGATGACTACAAAAAGTTTATCGCAAAAATCCATGCGACTCTTCCCAAGACGCGGATCATTTTTCTGCCGATCAAACCCAGCCTCTCACGCTGGGAGAAGTGGCCTGAGATGAAAAAGGCTAATCTCGCGATTCAAGATCTCTCCAAAAAAAATCCGCTCCTTGTGTACCTCGATACCGCTACCCCGATGTTGGGTGATGATGGCAAGCCGATGCCCGATCTCTTCAAAAAAGACGGCCTTCATCTGAACGACAAAGGCTATCAGATTTGGAACAAGGTCGTGAAAAATCTCCTTAAGAACTAGGGAGTCTGACGAACGTTGAGTCTGATGAATTCCCGCATGGTCGTTGCGATGTTTGATGCCGAACGATAGGTGACTATCGCGGTCCCAATCGCCATTGGGACTGACCGAGACGAATTGAGGGGCCATATCATTCCGGCCTACGAAATCGGGAAAAATTACCACCAACCAGCCCATCGCGACATAGACGGCGCTTGAGATCCAGTGATTATTTCGCCCGTGCGTCACGGCCTTGAAAATGATTTTTGCCAGGGTCAGGCCCCAAACCACTCCAAAGAGATTCCAACCCCAGCCGCCGACCGGCGTGTAGGCCCCCGTGATCAGCAAATAAATGCACGAGCGGTCGAGCAATTAAACAAGGTTTTGCAGAACGTCACGGGGGAACTTGAAACGTTTTTCCTCCCGGTTCACCCCAATCACTGGATACTTCGGATTGCGGGGTTTCAAAGCCACCAATCGATACGGCTTCCCCTGGCTCACAAAGGGGCGCTGGTAATCCTGCGCGGTCAGCCCGAAGAGCCCAGCGTGTTCCTCGAAAGCCTGCTTCTCCGGATTACGGTTATCCGCCTCCCCGGGGATGAATCGCATCGCGAGATCAAATTTTCGCTCGCTAAAACTCCCCTTCACCTGCTCGGTCTGAATGCCCCACTTTGCCCCAATCGTGTTCACCGCCTCCATCACTTCTGCTTGAAATTCCCGCGCCACATTGCGGTCAAATCCCTCCAGAGCACCCGGCGGATAAAGCTTCGGGTTCAGACAATAAACCATCTTCCCATAAGTCTCCTCCTTTCGCCCCCGCCTCCACATTTGCGAGGGATCACGCGCGGGCTTCCGTTGGTAGGTCGCAAAAATCTCGCCTGTCTCCGCGTGGCACAGGGACCAAGGTAACTCGGGCTGAATCACCTCATCGTCGTAACAACGATCTGGTTTCGCCCCGATCCGAACACAGATCTCCTGCCACCTTGCGTCGTGTCCACAATTCTTTTTGTGCAATTCCCACGCCAGCGCATGGGCGATCTCATGAAGAATGGTATCCCGCACTTCCTCTTCAGGATTCAAAGAGATCAGCGGACGACTGATCGAGATCTCCTTTGGGCCCATCCGAGACACCCCAAACCGTTTCTTTGCGTCATCGAGTTTCGCACTCCACCCAAGGTCAATCAGCCCGTGTGCGCCCATCTCCTCTTTCAGTAGAGAAAAAGCCTCTTTTAAATCCATGACACTTTTTTTGAGAAAATTTGAAATTGCGGCGGCGGGACCACGATGGGGCGGATGAAACCAAAACTCAATTCATGAAATTAACCATCCTCTTCCTTTCTTCCGCCGTCCTTTCCAATACCGAAATTCATCTCCCCATCGCCGGCCCACCTAATCCGGCCCCGGGCGTGGCCCACACCACAAGCGGACCCGGCGCGCTCATGGTGGGCATCGTCCTAGTTCGTGGGGATACCAGAGTGCAGAGTTTTCCTAAGTGCAGATTCTGAAATTAGAGACATCAACCTCTCCGGCCACTGGGGCAAGCTCTGCAACGGTTTGTGCGTTCCTCAAGGTGAGACAAAACTAGGCCATTGCGCATGAAGCAACCCCGTTGCAAGCTCCGCCCATGGCCGCCCTTTCCCATCTTGATGACTCCAACCAGCCCCGCATGGTTGATGTCTCCGGGAAGGCCGAAACCGTCCGCGTGGCGACTGCCACCTGCCTTGTCACCCTCGGGCGTGACCTCCTCTCACAGATGGATGAAGGGGAGCTTCGAAACAAGAAAGGACCGGTTCTCCAAACTGCCATACTCGCGGGAATCACCGGGACCAAAAAGACCTCCGACCTCATTCCCCTCTGTCACCCGCTCTCGCTCGATTCTGCCAAGATCGAAATTATCCCGCATGATGACGAGACCCTTCTCGTCACTGCCACCGCCAAGACGACCTCACGCACCGGCGTGGAAATGGAAGCCCTCACCGGTGCCTCGGTCGCGGCCCTCACTCTTTACGACATGTGCAAGGCCGCCAACCCAGCAATCGTCATTTCCGATCTCAAACTCGCCCAAAAAACCGGTGGGGAATCCGACTACCAGGCATGAAAGCGCTCATCCTCACCGGCGGGAAATCCTCCCGAATGGGGCAGGATAAAGCCTCCCTTAAAATCGGCGGAGTCACCCAACTCGACCGCATTCTCTCCATCGTTCGACCTCTCACCGACGTGATCTTTCTATCCGTCGCGCACGATCATACCGGCGACGCCCATCTTCCCACTCTCCCCGATCTCGAGCCGGGTCCGGGACCTCTCGGAGGGCTTCAGGCTGCTTTTGATCACGATCCGGATTCCCTCTGGCTCGTCATCGCTTGCGATCTTCCCCTCATCCAGCAAGCCGATCTCCAAATCCTCGTCGATCACCACGAAATTTCAAAAGACGCCACCTGCTTTCTTAATCCCCTCGACAACCATCCCGAGCCCCTCTGTGCGCTCTACTCACCCTCCGCTGCGGTCAAGCTGACCGCCGTTCTCGAGAAAAACCAACGTTGCGCCCGCCGCTTCCTCGCCTCTCTCGACCGCAACGATCTCGCGCCCTCCGACTCGCGCGCCCTCCTCAATCTCAATCGACCCGAGCACCTCGTCGAGCTCGAACACCTCCACCAAAACGGCGCGACGGAAAAGGAAGTCACCGTGGAATACTTTGCCAAGCTCAGCCAGGAAGCCGCCACGGACTCGGAGGTTCTTCGTACTTCCGCCGCCACCCTCGCCGGTCTTTGGGAAGAACTCCGTCTCAAGCATCACTTCTCTCTCGACCTCCCGCATGTCAAACCGGCCGTCGACAACGAATTCTCCGACTGGACCGATCTCCTCTCCTCCGGACAAACCATCGCCTTCATGCCTCCCTTCGCCGGAGGTTAATCTGCCATGTTCTCCATCCAAAAAACTCCTCTTGATCTCGCTGCTCTCCGCTCCGACATACAGGATCCCACTTGTGGAGCCCTCGTCGTTTTCGAAGGCCTCGTCCGCAACCACCACGAAGGTCGAGACGTCACCCAACTCCACTACGCTCACCATCCCGTCCTCGCCCAAAAGGAAGGGGAACGCATCCTCGCCGAGACGATGGCAAAATTCGCCATCACCAAATCTGTCGCCATCCACCGCGTCGGCACCCTCGCGATTGGCGAATGCGCCGTCGTCACTCTCACGACCTCACCCCACCGCGAAGCAGCTTTCGAGGCTAACCGCTTCCTCATTGACTCCATCAAAGCCCGCGTCCCCATCTGGAAACAAGAAACCTACTCCACCGGCGAAGTTGAATGGACCAGTCCCTGTCCCAACTGTGGCCCGGTTCCTCATTAGCTGGCTCTTTTCATCTCATCGGCAAAAGGTTGCTTCGGTTTGAGGAAGCGTTTTTTGCGAGGGGAGGGCTGGGCATATCGCAAAAACTTTGCTGGCGTCTTTGCCGCCTCTCAGGAATAAGGTCTCGTGCCTCACATCCTCGTCATCGGAGGTGGACCCGCAGGATTGCGGGCTGCCGAAGTTGCTTCCTCCGCTGGAGCCAAAGTCACGCTTTGTGATCAGAAGCGGTCGGTTGGCCGGAAGTTCCTTGTGGCGGGGAAAGGTGGACTTAATCTGACTCACGCGGAAGAGGTCGAGACCTTTGTCACCCGTTACGGTGGCCCGGATCAGCCTGATGACTTTTGGGCTCGTGCTCTCACCGGTTTCGACAACAAGGCTATCCGAGCTTGGGCCGCCCGGCTCGAAGTCGGGACCTTCGTGCAAAAATCCGGACGCGTCTATCCCAAGGCTCTCAAAGCCGCTCCGCTTCTCCGCCGCTGGGTCGAAAAACTTCGAGCCCAGGGTGTTGAATTCTGCATGAACCATCGCCTCACCACTCTCGCGAGCGGAGAGGCAAAATTCGCATCCCCCTCCGGAGAGCTCGTGATCCAAGCCGATGCCATCATCCTCGCTCTCGGTGGTGGATCGTGGCCTCAAACCGGTTCGGATGGCACTTGGGTCGCCACGTTGGAGCAGGCGGGCGTTAACGTTACTGCGCTTACTCCGGCCAACTGCGGTTGGGAGGCCGATTGGTCCGCTGATCTTCTTCCCAAACTCGAAGCCCAGCCGCTCAAAAATGTCATCGCTTCAGTGGGGGAAGAGGTCGCGCCTGGTGAGATTATGCTCACCCGCTACGGTCTCGAGGGCGGGCCACTTTATGCTCTCGGACCTGCTCTGCGGGCGATGCCCGACCCCGCCATCGCGCTCGATTTTAAACCGACTTTCACCGTCGAAAAACTCGTCGCCAAGATGGAGTCGGTCAAAAAGAAATTCCTCGCCGAGTCACAGTATCGCTGGAAGCTCAGTGAACCAATGCGGCTCATTCTTGATCACTTTCACGGTCCGTTTGAGTCAGCCGAAGACCTGGCCCGCCATGCCAAAGCGTGTCGCCTTCCTCTGACCCGCTCGCGCCCTCTGGAGAAAGCGATTTCCTCTGCCGGTGGAGTCTCCTGGAAAGCGGTCGATGATCAACTCATGATCAAGGATCTTCCTGGCATTTTCGTCGCCGGCGAAATGATCGATTGGGAAGCCCCCACCGGCGGTTACCTTTTACAAGGCTGCTTCGCGAGCGGGACGATGGCGGCTGAGGCGGCTTTGCACTGGGAAGTTTGATAAGAAGTTTTGCGATTTGTGCGGCGGGTTTAACCCAATCCGTGTCCGATCACTCTGAATCCAAGCGCTCTGAAAATTCCCGTTGGGTATTGAGGAAGAAGTTATTTTCAAAGGCGAAATCGTTTTGGCTTCCATCCGGTTCGGGAAGGCATGAGAAAATGGCGATCAAAGACCTCATTGTCATCGGCGCGGAACCAAGGGAGCTCAAGGCCAACCGGGAATTACAAACAGCCGGGGTTGAGTGGCCTCTGAGTGTTTTTGAAACCTAGTCCAGCTTCTTAATCCGCAGCTTGCGGAAGTAGATCAGGCTGCCGGGGTCGTGGCCTTGCAGAGCGATGGTTCCTTCGCTCAGACGTTTGGTCTTGTCAGTGTGGTCGTCGGCTTCGGTGTATTCGTTGGTCACTTTTCCGTTGATGGTGACGGTGACTTTCTTGCTTTCGACTTTGATATTGTAAGTGAACCATTCGCCGTCTTTGTGGCCGGGTTCCTTGAGGTCTTGGATGCTGTAAATGCTGCCCGTCTTCCGCCAGTCACCGTGGGTGGCATTGACCTGGCATTCGTAGCCGTGGGAGGGCCAGCCGTTGGCTTGATATTTGGTGTGGATGAAGATCCCGGCATTGGCTTTTTTGGCGGTTTTCACTTCGCACTCGAATTCGAAGTTCTTGAACTTGGCGTTACCATCCTCTCCGTAAAAGAGGTGCCCCCGCTTTCCCTGAACCTTGATTGATCCGTCCTTCACGGAAAAGGTTTTCGGATTCTCGGGATTAACCTTCCAGCCCTTCATGGTCTTTCCGTCGAACATGCTGACCCACTCTCCGGCAAAGGAGAGGGAAGCGGTGGCGATCAAGATTGCGGCAAATAATTTCATCGGCGGACTGAACCACAACGGTTCACCGATGTCACACAATTCTTATTTTGCGACGATGCAGACATGGGCCAAGCATGAGGCTAATGAAATTCGATCCGCCCCCGGTTTTTGCGAGCCTCGAAAGGCTCCCGCGCGTGACCGGTCCGTGGAGCGTCGATGTTAAAAAGGCGGGTCAATATCGCCTTATTTTGAGGCAGTTTCCCAAGGAAGCAGGGCAGGCAATCAAAGCGGTTCGGGCTAAGATTCAGATTTTCGGCAAAGAGCAGGAATCGGTAGTCGAGACCGGAGTCAAGGGGGTGATTTTTGAGTTGGGCCTCCCCGAGGGAAAGACCGAACTCTGGACCTGGCTATACGATGCGGAAGGAAAAGCGGGAGGAGCGTATTTTACGGAAGTAGAGGCGCTCTAAGAATTAGAACGGCCAATCTTGAGCTTTTGATTGAGTGCTGTCTAACGACGGTCCTGCGTGCACACATTTTGAGATGTGGGGGGAGGGAGTAGGGATGTCTTTGAGTTGATCTCTTCCAACGGAGTGATTTTTGTGTCAGATGGCTATGTTTCTGAAGCCAACATCCGGGAATTGCGCCTGGCGAGGGTTTTGAATTGGGGGATTTCTTTTGTGGACAATGCCACTTCTCACAAGGATGAGCTCCAGGAGTTTCTTGATTTTGTCCGCGAAGATCCCATGGTTGAACATGGCCCTGCTGCCGATTGGGAAAGGTCAATTGGTGACCACTAAAGGATAAACAAGAAGATGAAGGATGAGCTGATGATTCGTGAAGCGGTGTCGACCGATGTGCCAAACTTGGTTCGCTTCAATCTAGAGATGGCCCGGGAGACCGAGGAGAAGGAACTTGATTCGGAGGTGTTAACCCGTGGGGTGGAAGGAATTTTTGAGAAGCCTGAGCGGGGGTTTTATCTGGTAGGAGAAATGAGCGGCGAGATGGTCGGGTCGCTGATGGTGACGAAAGAATGGAGCGATTGGAGGAACGGGGATTTTTGGTGGATTCAGAGTGTTTTTGTGGAGGCGGAGTTTCGGCGAAGAGGGATTTTTCGCGGTCTCTACGAAGAGGCGAGGAAGAGGGCGATGGAAGCGGAAGGAGTTTGCGGATGCCGCTTGTATGTCGAGAAGGAGAACGAGGTGGCACAAGCGGTGTATGTGCGGAGGGGTTTTCATGAAACACCCTACCGGCTTTTTGAGGATGGATTTGAGTGAACTGTTCCAACTCTGGGTTTGATTTCAGCTCGGTGGGGACGGCGAACTTATGGCGGCCTAGGAAACGAGCATGACGAGGGCCATGGCGGACATGGTGAGATTTTCCGTTAAGGTGACAGTGGAAACAGGGACGGTGAGGATTTGGCCCATGCAAGCGCAGTTGAGTTGCTTCCCTTGGCGCATGGTGTTGAGGACACCGAGGGCGCCGAAGGTGAGGATGACAATGGTGGCAAGGTAGGTGAACCAAGGCTGCCACTGGGCGAGGTAGGCGAGGCCAAGGCCGAGCTCGAGAAAGGGGTAAAGGAGGCCGTAGGTGCGGGAGCGGGCGGCGAGAAGGTCGTATTTGGCAAAGCCGGTGGCGAAGGCGCGGAGGTTGAAGAGTTTGACCATGGCGAAGATGACGAGGAACAAGCCCATGAAGTCGTGCATCCAGACATGCCACGACCAGGCGGGGTATGAGGATTGTTTAGCGGCGGCGGCTCCGGCAGTGAGGAGAATGATGACAAAGAGGGGGGTATAGGCGGAGAGGCCGGGCTTTTTTTCTTCGGGTTTTGGTTCGGGAGTGGCGGTGCTGCAGCAGGATTTTTGAGACATGAGTAGGGGGTTTTATAGAACGATAGACAGGGAGGCGGATTTTGCACGGATTTGCGGTGAAGTGGGGCTTTGCAATTTGGAGATCTGGTTCTAACAGTGGTCCGTGTTTTCTCTTTTCCGTGCCACCGGTCCTTTTGCGCAATCGAATGTGCGCTGGTATGCGTGGTTTACGACGGCGTTTAATGCGCGGTTCTATTATCCGATTCTGGCGATTCTCTTTTTGGATTTGGGATTAAGTCTGTCGCAGTTCGTGACGCTGAATGCAATCTGGGCGGCAACGATTCTTTTGGCAGAGGTTCCCTCGGGAGCGCTCGCGGATTTGATCGGGCGCAGGAAGCTGTTGATTGCGGCGGCGGGGTTGATGGTGCTGGAGATGACGGTCTTGTTGATTGCGCCGAAGGATGCGGGTCTGTGGTTGTTTGGATTTTGTGCGGTCAACCGAGTGTTGAGTGGTTTGGCCGAGGCGGCAGCAAGCGGGGCGGACGAGGCGCTGGCTTATGACAGCCTGGATGATCCCGGGGATTGGGACGAGGTCCTGGAGGCGGTAATGCGTTTGAGATCGGCGGCGATGGTGGTGGCGATGGTGGTGGGAGCTTTGGTGTATGATGCGGGGGCGCTTGGGTTGAATGAAGAGGTGGCGCATCGACTGCCGATTGCGTTGTGTTTGGCCCAAGCGGTGGTGGCATTTTTGATTTCCTTGAAGTTTCGAGAAGTGAATGAGGGAGATCAAAAGGTGGGATTTGCAGAGGTGTTTGGGCAGACGTGGAGAGCGGCGAAATGGGTTTTTACAACGAAGGCGGCGATCGTGATCGTGATCGGAGGTCTCTTGATTGACGGAGTGGCGCGGAACTTTGCCACCATCAATAGTGAGTATTACCGGTTGATTCAAATCCCGACTTTCACCTTTGGGTTTATCGCAGCGGGAACGGCATTTTTAGGAATGTACACTCCGCGCTTGTCGAAGCATTTAGCGAGAAGGTTTTCGCCGTTGAGCAACTTTACCTTCACGGCCGGCTGGATGTTTTTGTGCCTCTATTTACTCGGGAAGGCATGGCTCTACTGGGGAGTCATTCCGGGAATCGGGGTGATGGCGGGAATGTCACATCTTGGATTTTTGATGAGCCGCTACCTCCACGATTTGGCGAGCTCGGATCAGCGCGCGACCGTCCTGAGTGTGAAGGGGCTGCTCTTTAATATCGGTTATGGCACTGCAAGTTTGATATTTGCGGGTGCGGTTTCCTTGCAGAAGCGCGATTCAGGGATGAACGATGAGGAAGCCCTGACCTGGACGCTGGAGGGGCAGCCTTGGATCTTTGGGGCTGCTTTCCTTGTGTTTCTTGGGGTGGCCAAGTGGTTAGGGGTGCCTCGTAAGATTGGGACTCGTTAATCCCAGGGTGCGTTTCGACCGCGGGTGTCGATGAAAGTCTGAGAGAGCTCAAGTCCGCCATGAAAGAGAGCTTCAGCGCGCGTCTTTTTCGCTTCGGCTATGGCGACTTCTGTCAGACAGTCGTAGACGAGGTCGAGAGCGACGTTTTTGGTGTGATAGGATCTCGGTGATCAGCTCTGAGGAATGGAGGTCTTTTGGTGGATCTTGAGGCTCGTGGGGGAAGGCTTGCGAGGGTCATCGTGCGCAGTTACAGAGGGGGCGTTGAAGATTACGTATCCAGACCTGCCGGTTTCGCGGCGGAGGGAGGAAATTCTCGAGGCGATGAGGGCTTCGCAGGTGATTGTGGTGGTGGGTGAGACTGGGAGCGGGAAGACGACGCAGTTGCCGAAGATGGCGGTGGAATTGGCGAGGGAGCTGGGGCAAGAAGGAAGAATTGGGTGCACGCAGCCGAGACGGTTGGCGGCGACTTCAGTGGCGCGGCGGGTTGCGGAGGAACTGAAGGTGGAGGTGGGCAAAGAGGTGGGCTGGCAGGTGCGCTTCACGGAGGTTTGTTCGAAGGACACGGTGGTGAAGTTTATGACGGACGGGATTCTGCTTGCGGAGACGCAGGGGGATCGCGAGATGAGGCAGTATGATACCATCATCATCGATGAGGCCCATGAGCGGTCCTTGAACATTGATTTCCTGCTGGGGTATTTGAAGCAGTTGGTGAAGCGGCGGAGGGATCTGCGGGTGGTGATTTCGTCGGCGACGTTGGATGCGGGGAGGTTCTCTGAGTTTTTTGAGAACTGTCCGGTGGTGCAGGTGGAGGGGCGGACCTTTCCGGTGGAGGATGTTTTTTTGCCGGGGTATGACGGGGAGAGCTTGCGCGAGCATGTGGTGCGCGCGGTGGAGTTTGTCACGGACTTGGATCCGGACGGGGATGTTCTGGTGTTTTTGCCAGGGGAGCGGGAGATCCGGGAGTGTGCCGATATGATCGAGGGGCAGGGGTTTTTTAACACGGAGGCGGTGCCGGTTTTTGCGCGGCTTTCGCTGGCGGAGCAGGAGCGGGTGTTTCTCCCGAGTGGTAGTCGGCGGGTGTTTTTGGCGACGAACGTGGCGGAGACTTCGTTGACGATTCCGGGGATTGTTTCGGTGGTAGACAGCGGGATGGCGCGGGTGAGCCGGTTCAGTCCGCAGCGCCAGGTGCAGAGTTTGCAGATCGAGATGGTTTCGCAGGCGAGTGCGCGGCAACGGCGGGGGCGATGCGGTCGAGTGCGGGAGGGAATCTGCGTGAAGCTTTATGATGAAGAGACGCTGGAGATGGCGTCGGAGTTTACCGATCCGGAGATTCGGCGGAGTGCGTTGTCGGGGGTGATTTTGAGAATGTTGTCGCTGAAGTTGGGGGACGTGCGGGAATTTCCCTTTATTGATCCTCCGGGACCAAGGGCAGTGAATGAGGGATGGGCTACGCTTGAAGAAGTGGGTGCGGTGGCGAAGAAGAATGAAGCGAGGCTGACCGATACGGGATGGACTTTGGCGAAGCTGCCGTTGGATCCGAGGTTAGGGCGGATGCTGGTGGAGAGTGAGCGGCGTGGGGTGTTTGAAGAGGTGTTGATTATTGTTTCGGGGCTGTCGGCGATGGATGTGCGGGAGCGGCCGCAGGGGAAGGAAGAACGGGCGGATGAGAGGCAGCAGGTTTTTGTGGATCAGAAATCGGACTTCGGAGTGTTTTTGAATTTGTGGAATGGGATCCAGGAGTTTCGCGGAGAGACGGGAAAATTGAGGTCGAACCCAATGCGGAGGTGGTGTGAGAAGCACTTTTTGAGCTACCGGAGGGTGCGGGAGTGGTTGGGAATTTATGCGGAGTTGCGGCGGTCGTTTCGGAAGAAGGGAGTGAAGGGAAAAGAAATTGAGACGGCGGGGGATGTTTATGCCGAGGTTCATAAGGCGGTGTTGAGTGGGATTCCGAGGCAGATTGGGGTGTGGGATAAGGAGAAGCGGGTTTATCACAGTGTGGGGAATCGGGAGTTTGCGGTCTTTCCGGGATCGGGCTTGTTTAAGAGTAAGCGGGCGCTGTGGGTGTTGGGATTTGAGCTGGTGGAGACGTCGCGACTGTGGGCGCGGAAGGTGGCGGAGATTGATCCGAAGTGGGTTGAAGAAGTGGTGCCGCATTTGTGTCGGAGCAAGTATCACTCCCCTTATTGGAACGAACAGCAGGGAGCGGTTTATGGGACGGAAGATGTCGTACTTGGCGGGCTGACGGTGGTGGAGGGGCGGCGGGTCTTCTTTGGACGTGTGAATCCGAAGGCGGCCTTCGAGGTGTTTGTGCGGGAGGCCCTAGTGGAGGGGAAGATGCGGGGGAACAATGCGGTGACGCAAAATCTGGCCTGGGTGAAGGGCCAGATTTTCGGGGGAGAGCGGAAGCTGAGGCGGGTGGGGTATCTTTGGAACGAGGTGGCGGCGTATGATTTCTTTTTCGAGCGGATGCCCGTGACGACGAATACGACGAAGGATTTTTACAAGCTGACTGAGAGTCCGGAGGAGGCGGGGAAGTTGATGGTGCGGTTCTCGGATCTCATTTGGGAAGAGGGAGTGGAGGATCGCTTACGGTTTTTCCCGGATGTTGTGGAGCACGGGGGGCGAAAGTGGCGCGTGAATTATGTCAGTGATTTGGATGCGGACGATGACGGGCTTACCTTCGAAGTGGGGATTGATGAATTGGTGAGGTTTCCGGATTATTTGCCCAGTTGGGGAGTTCCGGGGATTCTTGAGGATCAAGTGGAGTTGTTGATTCGGAGTCTCCCGAAGGATTGGCGTCGGGAGTGTCAGCCGATAGCGGAGAAGGTGTCGGGCTTTCTCACGGAGTGGGAGAATTGGGAGCCGCAGGGGAGATTGGAGGTGACTTTGCTGGAGTATTTACGGGAGAAAGTGGGTCGGAATTCCTTGGAAGGTTTGGAGCCGGACCGCTTGCCGATTCATCTGCGCCCGAAGGTACGGGTGCGGGATGAGAAGGGCGAGGTGCTGGCCTTTGGGGAGGATGTACGCTTGATCAAAGAGAAGCTGGCGGCTGAGTTGCGGGCGCGTCGAGAGGCGGCGGCGAATGAGGAATGGGAGATGACAGGCGGCGAGGTGTGGAGCTTTGATGAGGTGCCTGTGGAGGCTGAGGGCGGAGTGTTTCCGGGCTTGGTGGATGAAGGTGAGACGGTGGGAATGCGGGCGTTTTTGGATTTCGAGGAAGCGGAGGAGAGCCATCGGGCGGGGGTGATGCGTCTGTTCATGTTGGAGCATGCGGAGCACGGGCCTTATGTGCGGAAGAATTTCCCGCTGAAGATGGCGGGGAGATTTTTGCTGCCCTTGTTGCCGGATGGAACTCTGGAGGATCTCGTAATTGTGTCAGCCGTGGGAGCAATGGGGAAGGTGTCGCGGAGTGAGGCGGAGTTTTCGGAGAGGTCGGCGAAGGGGAGGGGGGATTGGTTTGGATGTGCGGAGACGGTGGCGGATGCGATGGAGGGAATGGCGGATGCGGATGGCCGGGTGCGGGAGTGGATGGAGGCGAACCGGCAGAACCGGCATCTGGGTGAGGTGGTGCAGCAGATGGAGCAGCAGCGGGAGTGGTTGTTGCGAGGAGGGTTTGCGTGGAAGTCGGGCTATGAGCGGATGAAGCGGTATCAGCGGTATTTCTTTGGGATGGAGGAGCGGATTCATCGGCTGGAGGCGCAGTCCTTGCTTCGCGATGAGGAGAAGCAGGATCAGTTTTTACCGCTGTGGGATGAATGGTTGATCTTATGGCACGAGAGACCGGAGGCAGTGCGGCTTTGGGAGATTGGCTGGATGTTGGAGGAGTGGAGGCTACAGCTGTTTGCGCCCGGGGTGCCCCATGTGGGGAAAGTGGGTGCGAAACGAATTGAGAAGGCGTTGGGAATTTGAATCGAGGGCCTGGCGATTCATTGGGAATTGTTGAGGTGCTTGTGATTCGGGTTTGAGGGGAAATAAAAAAGGCCCACCGTTTGGTGGGCCTTTTTGAAAAGTGTTGTTTCGGAAGGGGTTACCAGCCGCCGCTGTCACGGCCACCACGGCGATCACGGTCACGACCACCACCACGGCGATCATTGTCACGGCCACCGCCGCCACCACCACGACGATCTCCTCCTCCACCGCCGCCACCACCACCACCACCACCGCCACCGCGGTTTTGTTGTGGGCGACGCTCTTCGGCTTCGTTTACGCGGAGATTACGACCTTGGAGGTCGACTCCGTCCATTTCTTCGATGGCTTTGCGAGCAAGGTCGTCGTCAGCCAGAGTGATGAAGGCGAATCCGCGTGGGCGGTTGGTTTCGCGATCGAGGGGGATGAATAGGTCTTCGATGGTTCCGTAAGCAGAGAAGGCTTCACGGATGTCCTCATCTGAGGCGCTAAAGGGCAGATTGCCAAGATACAGTTTCATAGTCTTTGAATTAAAAACGCAACCGAAGCGGGTATCCATTTCGGCTGCGTGTGAACAAGCTGACTTGAAAATTTGAAAATGCGAGAGATTGTTCTTATTTTTGCAAAAAATAATTATGGGGGCGAATTAGTCGAAACTCAGCGTTTTCTCGCTTGAGATGAAGATTCTAGTTCCCGCAATCGCCGCTGAGTTCATTTTTTCTCTTGGAACCCAGGAAGTAAGTTGGGTGAAGCCCCCAGCAGAGCTGCCGTCTCCTGCCGCGACGTCTCTCTTATGGGGACGGTGTTTGCGAAGGAGGAAGAGAAGGTTGTTCTTTTGAAGAATGGTGATCGTGAATTGAATTGGCCCTTGCGAAGGCTTCAAGGAATAAGCGATGCGATTGATTTTTAGTTCGTGTTGAAATTAGAAGCGCTCCGTTTGCTGCCGCAGGCAGAGCGTTGCTGTCTTAGGGTTTGCGCACTGAAGGCGGGCTGGTAAGCTATGAGCACTATGAAATGGCTATTGCTGGGTTTAACGGTTCTTTCGTCTCTCGCCTTTGGGGGAGAGATAGAGGACTTTGTTGTTGAGGCAAAAAAGAAGCACGGAGATTTTGGAGAAAAAGCTGCGCGCTTTTTGGTGGATGGGATGCCCAAGTCTGATCGGGAGACTTTGAAGAAGGATTTCCTAATGACGAACCTCGACCTGGCTTTGAAAGCACGCGAGGAGTTCCCATGGTCGAAGAATGTGCCGGAGGATGTGTTTTTGAATGACGTTTTACCGTATGCCTCGCTTGATGAAACTCGTGAAGGATGGCGGTTCTTTTTCCATCCAAAGTGTGCCGAGTTGGTCAAGAATGCCAAGACCACGACGGAGGCGGTGCAGGCGATCAACAAGGGGATTTTTGATCTGATCAAGGTGCATTACAACACGGGCCGGAAGGCTCCGAACCAGAGCCCGTCGGAATCGATCAAGTTGGGAATGGCGACGTGCACTGGATTGTCGATTATTCTTGTTGATGCGTGTCGCTCGGTGGGCGTGCCGGCGCGGGTTGCTGGGACAGCTTTGTGGGCGGACAAGCGGGGGAATCACACCTGGGCTGAGATTTATGATGGGGGCAAGTGGTTTTTCACCGGGGCAGATGAGTTTGATGCCAAGGGGCTGAACCGGGGGTGGTTTACCGGTGACGCTTCCAAGGCCATCGAGAGCCAATGGCAGCATGCCATCTGGGCAAGCTCGTGGAAGAAGACGGGCTCTCGCTTTCCCATGGTATGGAATATCCGGAATCAGGAGGTGTCGGGGGTGAATGTGACGTCGCGGTATGTGAAGAAAAAGAAAGCGGCTGCCGGGGCCGTTTATTTTCGCGTCTGGGATGCGAAGGGAGGGAGGCGTTTGGTGACGACTTTGAACGATTCGGTGAAGACGAGGGCGGGCACTGCCGATTTGAATGACATGGCTCAGATGGCCGTGAAAGCAGGAGAGAAGATGAAGGTGACCTTTGGAGGCGAGACCCGTGAGGTGGTTGTTCCCGAAGGGAAAACGGTGGATCTTTATTGGGACCAATTGAAATGACAGCAAGACGTTATCAATGTCAGCGGGTCGAAGGTCCGATCAAGATTGATGGTTCGATGACAGATCTGGCGTGGGCGGAATTACCTTGGACGGATGATTTTGTGGACATCACGGGCGATGAGGCACTGCGGCCTTACTATCGGACGAAGGTGAAAATGGCCTGGGACGATGAGTATTTTTACGTAGGGGCCGAGCTTGAGGAACCGCATGTCTGGGGGACAATTATGCAGAAGAATGAGATCATGTTTGAGGACAATGATTTTGAGGTCTTTATTGATCCAGATTGTGACGGGCTGAACTACTATGAGTTCGAGATTAATGCGCTGGGGACGATTTGGGAACTGAGTCTGCCAAAGCCGTATGGTGAAGGTGGAGTCCCTATCCTCGGTTGCAATTTGCCGGGCTTGAAAAGCGCGGTGCAAGTAAGGGGGTCACTGAACAATCCCCGGGACGAGGATGAAGGGTGGTCGGTGGAGGTGGCGTTTCCTTGGAAGGATCTGGCGAAATATCACAAGGACGGGGCCCCACCGAAAACGGGAGACATTTGGAAGGTGAATTTTTCCCGCGTGCAATGGCAGCATGAGGTGGTGGATGGAAAGTATGTCCGTATTCCGCCGCATGGGACGCCTTTGGCAGAAAGTCTGAATCCCGAGGAGCAGGAGCATCCGGAGAACAATTGGGTGTGGAGCCCCCAACACGCGGTTAACATGCACCTGCCCCAAAGATGGGGGGAGGTGGAGTTTTGTTAGATTGAGAGTGCGAAGAAGAGGCAGCTGGTAAGAGGGATCGTTTGGCTCTTATGTTTTGCGCTGGGATTTTTTATCATCAAGTGATCCGGCCCCGGCGGATAATTCGGCAATTGCGGGAAGAGGAAGAAGAACGGAGTGACGAAGAAATGCGCGAACTCTGTCATGCGGCGATTTGCTGGGGGGATCCCGACTCCCACCTTTATCTTATGAAAATCGGGGCTGAGTCTTCGATTCCATATTTGATTCGGAGTTTGAAGCGAATATGAGGGGAATGGCAGCTGCTCGAAGCAACATGGGATTGATGGCCTGAAGAACCTAAGCGGGGAGGATTTCGAGGATGATACGGAAGTCTGGGAGAATTGGGCTGATTCTCGTGAAGAGATCAGTTGAGGTAGAGGAGTTTTCCAAAGACCCAACCGGTTCCATCTTTCACGGCCCCAAGAGGGCCGGGAATGCGGTCGCGGTTGATGGAGAGATCGAGAGTGGAATGTGCTACTTTTGACTGCATGGATTTCATACGGGCTTCCATTTGGTCCAGCTCGGTTTGGACGCGGCTGAGTTCTTTTTCGATCTTAAGAGTGTCTTCGATCTTGGTGGCTCGTGAGAGAAGGGAGCGAAGGCGGTCCCGGAGGGCTCGTTTGTTTTTGAGAGCGGCATCGAGGTCAAGATAGGCCGCGGTGATGTCGGTCATGTTAACCCGGCTTGAAGTGACTTTGCCAACGCTCTCAAGCGATTCCATGAGGGAAGGAAGTGAGACTGCCGGAACACGGATACTGGCGCGGTAGCGATCGTCGGTCAGACTGGAGGAGGTGATGAGAGCGTTGTGTTTCGCAACGAGGGAGACCGATTTGTCCGAGCTCGATTTCAGAGAGCGAGATTTCATGCTCATGGAGCCGGAGCGTTGGATCTGACGTGCGGAGGCGGGGGCTGCTCCGGGCGCCATGGCATCCATAGCATAATTAGAGGAAGCGCAGGAGGAGAGAAGGGCGGCAACAAAAGCGGATAGGATGATTTTCATCGTGCTGCAAAAACAGCATTTAGAAGCGAGGAGCGCAAGCTTTTAATGGTGGAAAAACAGCATTTAATATTGGCTCATCATGCCAAGGAAATGAGGTGGTGAGAAACTAGCACCGAAGATAGTTGGCGATCCCATAGATGAGATTTCCTTCAAGCAGAATTCCAAAGCAGGCGATCCCGAAGAGGAAAGTAACCCACCCAACGATTCTTTCGGCGCGTCTGCGATAGGTGAAGAGGGCGCAGAATCCCCAGATAACGGGCGGAATTACGGGTATGATTGCGAGGGGGCGAAAGCGGGACCTGGAGGGGATGACAATTGGGAGGAAATAGGCAAAGAAAACCGCGCAGGAAAGAGTTATAAGGGCCCTCTCTCTGGCGCGGGATAATTCTTTGAACTTCACGGGCTACTCGCCCTTCAGCTCGGACTTGAGGACGCGCTCGGGTTTGTCTTTGCCGATCCTAATTGTATGAGGGGCGGCGGAGTAGACGGGGAGCTTGCCTTTGGACTTCTTCAGACGAGTGGTGTAGAGGATCTCCTTGGTCTTCTCGTTGATGACTTGGACAACGGGATTTTTGAGATCAACTTCGTAGGCGAGATGGCCGGTGGCTTTACGGCCATCGTTGTCGCGGGAGTTGAAGGTGATAGGCCAGCCGGGGAACTGAGAATCTTTTTCGGTGGTGACGTCAGTGAAGCGCTTGTAACACTCGAAGGTGACTTTGCCGGTCTTCTTGTTGAAGCGGGCGAGGCCATAGCCGTCGGAGCGCTGCTTTTCGTCAGCACGCTTGGTGGGGTTGGCGTAGGCGAGCATGGTGATTTTGTTGCCGAGGCCGTCGAGGTAATTTCCGGTCCAGGGGAGTGGGGAATTGGCAACAGGATTGGGGCCGGCTTTAGCGTCGGAAGGATGCCACCAGCGACCGTAGATGGTGTTGACGAGAGCGGGGGAGGTAAAGGCGTAGGGGCCGTCGTCGAACTCATCGATGCCGTGGCGAACGGAAACGGCGAGGTGTTGGTCGCCGCAGAGGTGGGTGGCGTGGGCGCGGCGAACTTCGCGAAGGGCGTTGTTGCGACCGGTTTGGGGCCAGGCGTTGGAGTCGAGGTCCGCGAGGAGCCGGTTGGTGGGACCGCCGTGAATGTGGACGGCTCCGCAGAAGGCAGTTTGACTCAGAACGACTTTGAGGTCGGCACCGGTCCAGTCCTGTGACCAATTGTGGAGGAATTTGAGCTGGCGGTCGCCAAGGAGTTTGAGGCCTTTGGCATCCACGGCTTTGCGGTCATATTTTGGATCGTTGATGTGGTCGGGGCGGGGGCCCATTTTGGGGATGGTGCCTTCGGGGCCGGTCTTGAATTTACGGTCCTCAAGGATAGCGAAGGAAATGCCGGCGTAGGTCAGGTCGGTGAAGTAAACGCTGATGCCACGCTTGATGGGTTTTGGATCGACGGGGTCGGGGAGGTGCCAGGTTTGCTGGCGCTGGACCATGTTGACGTATTCGGGGGCGTAGAAATATCCGCCGCTGGGGCCGGCGGGCGTGGTGGCTTTGATGCCTTCTTCTCCCCAAAGATTGGCCTGGCCGATGTCGTGGTCATCGGGAATCGTGATGGTGGGCCGATCTCGCATGATATCGCGGAACTGCATGCCGAATTCAAGCCAACCCGAGGTGTGCTGGGTGTGGTGATAGGTTTGATCTCCGGCGAAGAAGAGGATGTCGGGATCCTGGGCGATGAGATTTTTGACAATCAAGGGACGCGGTCCGGTGGTGCGGGAGGAATTGCAGGAAAGGTTGCCGACCACGATGGTGTCTTTATCGGTGGGCTCGCGGCGGATCTTGCCTTCAAAGGTGGCCTTGTCCGAGTGACGGAGGCGATAAGCGAAATTCTTGGTTGCGTCCCAATTCTTGATGCGGAAGTGGGCGGACCAGCCGGGGTAAACAATGGTTTCTTTGGCGATCTCCTTCCAGCTCTCTCCGTCCTTCACTTCGAGACGGACTTCCTGAGTTTCGTCCGGCTTGAGGGGGAAAAGCTGTGCGGTGAGCTTTAAAGTGCGTTCTTGAAGGGTGTAAACTGCAAAGCAAATGACCTCCTCGCGCGGGACGTCGAGGTTGATCATGCGTTTCTTCTTTTTGGCGGATCCCTGACGTTTCCACCAGTCGGAGGTGGCCCGGTTATCGAGACTGGAATACTTTTCGCCAAAGAGCTCAGCCGAGGTCGGCATGAGTTTTCCAAAGGCGGGTGAGACAGCCAAAAGGGCAAGGAGGAATAGCTTCATGGAGTGGAAGATAGCAGGTGTGACGAACGGTGACAATTTCTCAGACGACTGAAGTGGCTCTGCTAAACAAAGCAAAAGAATTGCCGATGATGTGAACTGGTGTTTGCCCGGGCAATCACTCCGAATAAGGCTAAATGAAACGAAAAATAAGGGGCCTTCCGGGCGGGTTTATACTTCGCGATGCCAAGGGAGCTTTCGTTCTCAAACCGTCGCTGGGCAACCCGAACAATGACCATAAGATCTCCCCATGCCTTCCGCGTAAAACGGCAGTTGAATAAATCGGGCGTGCTGACACCGCATATCAGTGATTTTTTTGGTTGAGCGGCCGGACTCTCCGAGTGTCATGATTGGTGATCAGCGTGCGGGCTTGGGTTGATTCGTTCTTGGTCGGGATTTTTCGTGTGGAGAAAAAGAAGCTTGTTTGATTTTCAATATTATTGTCGAAGTGATTTAGCGGCTCGCCGCTGTTATGATGTTTCGTATTCTTTTTCTCTTCGTTGCTCTCTCTCATCTTTCCCTGCTTTCAGCCAAACAGCTATCGAAGGTCGAAAATTTCGCGCTCATTGACCACGAAGGAAAATTTCATGAACTCAATTATTACTTGAAGCTTCCCAGGGTGAAAGGGTTGGTGATTTTTATTCAGGGAAACGGATGTCCGCTGGTGCAGAAGCGGATTCCAGAGTTGGACCGAATGAGGACGGAGTTCGAGAAGAGAGGGATTCTTTTTTGCATGCTCAATGCCAACCTCCAAGATGAACTGGCGGAAATCCGGAAGGAGGCGGAATCTTTTAAGATTGCCATGCCTATTTTGAAAGATGAGGCCCAGATTGTGGCCCAAGCTTTGGGGGTGGAGAGGACGGCAGAGGCTTACCTGATCAGTGCGAAGGGAAAAAAGATTGTCTATCGGGGTGCCGTAGATGATCGACTCAGCTATCAGACCGAAAAACCAAAGGCGGAGAAACACTACTTGAAAGATGCCATTGAGAGTCTTCTTGGAGATCGGGCGATTGAGCCCGCGGTCACCGATGCTCCGGGTTGCAGAGTGACCTTTCCCAAGTTTCCCGGGGGATTGACCTACACCAGGGACGTGGCTCCTATTCTCGCGAAGAATTGTGTCTCCTGCCATTCCAAGGGAGGTCTGGGTCCTTTCCCGATGAGTAATTATCGTAAGGTGGCGGGTTGGTCAGACATGATTGCCGAAGTCATCCTGACAAAACAAATGCCGCCCTGGCACGCCGATCCGGAGGTTGGGGAGTTTTCCAATGACTGCAGTTTGTCGCCGGAAGAAGCCCATAAGATTGTTAGCTGGGTGGCAGCAGGGAGTCCGAAGGGAGAGGGGGCGGATCCACTTGAAAATTTCAAGGTTGATCTTCCCAAGTGGCATCTTGGAGAACCGGACAAGGTCATTCAGATTCCGACGCAGAAACTGGTTGCCGAAGGGTTTTTCGACTACCGGTATGTGACAATCGATAATCCTTTTGATCGAGATGTTTGGCTCACCGCGAGCGAGATCCGACCCGGCAATACGAAGGTTTTGCACCATGTCATCGTGACCTCGCATGCGGCGGGGAGACGAAAGCCGGCACAATGGATCACTGGATACGCGCCCGGAACACAGGGGCAAAAGTATCCCGCCGGAAGTTCGGTGCATTTGCGCAAAGGGCACAAACTCCGCCTTCAACTTCACTACACGGCCTCCGGGAAACCAGAGATCGATGAAACGCAGTTGGGTTTTCATGTTTCCGACAAACCGACTCCCAAGATTTTTCGCACCGCGATTGTTGCAAATTCCAAGTTTCAGATCCCTCCCGGGAGTATGAACTACGGAGTTTCTAAAACTCATCTCTTCCCGAAGAACGTGACTCTTTATGCCATTAATCCTCACATGCATTTCAGGGGGAAGTTCATGAATTTTGAAGCCGAGTTTAAAAATGGGCGCCGCCAGGCTCTTCTCTCCGTGCCCAATTATAATTTCAATTGGCAGCGGACATACGTGTTTGAGGAACCTCTCAAACTACCTGCCGGATCCCGGGTTCATATTCGGAACGCCTGGGATAATTCTCGTTTTAACCCCTACAATCCAGATCCCCAAAAGACAGTGAAGTGGGGCGATCAAACCTTCGATGAGATGTTCTTTGCGACGCTGGGGTATATCGAGGATTGAGTGGGAATGCTTGTGTGATTGGGAGAAAAACGCGATATCCCTGCCATGGAGTTTGAAAATGTCACTGCAGTTGCTGCGGGCAATGTGTATTTTGAAGGGAAAGTGGTTTCGCACACCATTCTGATGCCGGATGGGGCGAAAAAGACCTTGGGTGTGATTTTGCCAGGATCCTACCACTTTGGAACCGGGGCGGCGGAGATTATGGAAATAGTCGAGGGGGCTTGTTCTTATGTCCTTGATGGTGGAGAGAGTTCGCAGAAGGTCGCGAGTGGCGGACGTTTTGAAGTGTCGGCTAATTCAGGTTTTACGATCACGGTTGAAGGTGGGCCTTGTCACTATGTCTGCAGCTTTGTTCAGTAGGATTCGATGATGAAAAAAGCGCTGGGTATTTTGGCGGGATTATCGGGGCGTCTTTGGGCATCGCCCGCGAAGTTGATTTTTGACGCCGATATGGGAAATGACAGTGGAGAAAGATGGATTCACCTCGTTTACGAAGGGCAAGGGTGAGCGCGTTTATCTCACGGTGGATGAGAGGTAGGCGGTGCGGGTGGAGGAGGCCATTTGTGCAAATGGGGAACTCGCGGCCGAGGGAGGTTGGGCTACTTTTTAGCTCCGGGGTCGGCGCGAAGACCGAACTTTTGCGGGGTGAGTTTCCTGCTCACGGGCTTGAGTTGTTTGGCGGGGAGGCGTTCCTTATTTTTGGCGATGTCATGCCATTGGGCGACCATTTTTTTGAGACGGGCGGGGTGTTTCTTGGCGAGATCGTTGAGTTCGGTGCGGTCCTCGGCGAGGTTGTAGAGTTCCCAGCGGCCCATTTTGGCTGAGGCGATTTTCCAGTCGCCAGAGCGGAGGGCGCGGTCTTTGGCAAAGTGGAAGTAGAGGGGATCGTGAGTTTTACGTTTTTCACCAGCGAGAATGGGAAGAAGTGATTTTCCGACAAGGGGATCGATGGTGCGATTGCCAACCTTTTCCAAGTACGAGGCATTTCCGATATCGAGGCAGGTGGCCATGAAGTCGATGAGGTGTGCGGGTTGATTAGTGGTTGAACCTGGCTTGGTTTTAAGAAGGGATTTTGGTCCGTGGACGATGAGGGGGGAGGAGATGCCGCCTTCGTGTTGGTTTTGTTTGTAGAGACGGAAAGGGGTGTTTCCGAGGTGGGCCCAACCGACGTCGTAGCACCAGTAGGATTTGGGATCCCAAGGTTTGAGTTCTTTACCACGGGTGCGGTCGAAGGGACAGGCTCCGTTGTCGGAGCAGAACATGATGAGGGTGTTGTCGTAGAGTTTCTTTTCTTTCAGGTGCTTGATGAGGCGGCCGATGTTCTGGTCGAGGACATCGATCATGGCGGCGTAGACTTCCATGCGGTCTTGTTCCCATTGTTTGTCGGCGGGTGAGAGGCTGTTCCAGGCGGGGATGTGGGCGGCGCGGGGAGCGAGTTTCCACTCGGCGGGGAGGAGGCCGGTGTTGATCTGCTTTTCGTGGCGGCGCTGGCGGAGGACATCCCAACCTTCGGCGTATCTTCCGGCGTATTTTTTGACGTCGGCTTCGGGTGCTTGAAGGGGGTAGTGGGGAGCGTTGTAGGCGCAGTAGAGGAAGAAGGGGGTTTGTTTTTTGTGCTCATCAACGAAGTCGATGGCGTAGTCGGTGATGACGTTGGTGGTATAAAAGGGCTTTCCTTTGTGAGTGATGGGGACTTCCCAAGGTTTGCCGTCGAGGCGGAAGGTTTTGTCACCGGTGAAGAAATTGGTGGCCCCGGAGAGGTGGCCCCAGTAGCGCTGGAAGCCGAAGTCGGTGGGTTGTTTGGAGAGGTGCCATTTGCCCACCATCATGGTGTGGTAGTCGGCGGGGGCGAGAACTTCGGCGATGGTTGCTCCGCGGGAGAGTGATTCGCTGCCAGCTTGATCACAATAGAGGCCGGTGAGGAGGGAGACGCGGGAGGAATGGCACTTGGCGGTGTTGTAGAACTGGGTGAAACGGAGGCCTGCTTTGGCGAGAGCGTCAAGATTGGGGGTTTCGATTTCGGAGCCGTAGCAGCCGAGATCGGAGAAACCGAGGTCATCTGCCATGATGACGACGATGTTTGGGCGGGTTTTAGCTTGCGTCCATATGGTGAGGAAGAAGGTGATGATGAGAAAGCGCATGGCGCGAACTTATTGGAATTTCCTTGGAGAAGGCATAAAAAAATCAGCCCACCAAGGAAGGTGGGCTGATGAAATTATCGAGAGAATCCGAGGAGGAATACTTCTCCCAGTTCGCGGTCGGAAGAGAAGTTATCGAAGATGGTTTGTCGGGCTCCTCCGGTGGGCGCAACGTGGACACTGAAGGTGCCTGTCTCAGTCAGCGGAACGTTTTGGAGATCGACCCAAACATCGTAGGAAGTATCTGGCATGAAGGTGAGACCGGAATCGTTCACAGGATCTCCGATTCGATCGATGGCTTCGAGCCTGAGTGCACCATCGCCGGCCTCGCGGACAAGGCTGACAGAGGTTCCGACGTTGGAACCTCTGGTCTACGACAAAGCGAATTGCTTTTTCGTTGAAACCAACTTTTGTGGCAACGGGGAGATCAGCTTCTTCGCCACTCAGACAGAAGCGGAAGAACAGGGCGCGGGAGGAGTTCCCCTGAATTTCATCGCGTGGCCAGAAGGAGAGCCAATCGGGCTTCAGTGTTCCGCTCTGCCCCGAGATGAAATGAGCACTTAGGACCAGAGTTGTGAGGGTGTGATCTTTGTCTCCTTGCCAGAAACGGGCGTTTTGTCCATTTTCCGTGAATGTTGAAATCAATTCTTTTTTTCGCCGCCTTGGTGTTGTCCCCGCTTGCTGCTCCTTTAAAGCCTGCGTTCCAGCCCGCAAAGGAAATCGAAGGCCTTCCCAGGGTTCTTTTAATCGGTGATTCAATTTCGATAGGCTACACCTTGCAGGTTCGTGAGTTGCTTAAGGGAAAGGCCACTGTCCAGCGTCCACCGGTCAATTGTGCTGCCACTATTCATGGCCTAAAAAACCTTAATTCATGGCTGGGAACCGGGGGGAAGGGTAAGAAATGGGACGTGATTCATTTCAACTGGGGCCTCCACGATCTCAAGTACATGGGGCCAAATGGCGAAAATTTGGCTGATCCAAAGGCAAAAACTAGCCGGCAGCAGGTTTCGCCTCAAGAATATGAAAAAAATCTCCATCAACTTGTGAATCGGTTGAAGAAAACCGGTGCCCGGTTGATCTGGAGAAATACCACTCCGGTTCCCGCAGGGGTGAGAGGCAGGGTTCCCGGCGATTCATTGAAATACAATGCGATTGCGGCAAAAGTGATGAGCGAGTCTGGGGTTAATGTTCAAGACATGTACTCCTTTGCCAAAAAGAACGCCACCCGGATTCAGCGGAAGGCGGATGTTCATTTCACGAAGGAGGGATCTCTCGAGCTGGCCAAGGAGGTTGTTAAAGTTCTCAAGATCGAAGTGCCCTCCAAAAAGTAGAGGTCCGAGATCGTCAAAACTTCCAAGGGTCTTGTTTCTGTTTCTGCTGATCTGGTTCAACTCAAGAATTGCTCATTCCGGGTGGTTGCATACGGAAGCAAGTGGGGCGACGGCGGTGATGATCTGAAGGTGAGCGATTTTTCGATCCCCCGTTAATCGAATCAGGGAGGAGGAGTTATCCAGCTTGAGATCTACAGAGGTTACTTGCCATCGGGCTGGCACGCCCTATAACTCGCCGAAACATGATGAACCGCATTACCTCCGCGTTTGCGGCGACCAGCCTTTTTCTCACAATGTCTTCTGAAGCCCAAACTGCCGGAGCCCTCACCCCTGACCTTCTTTCCAGCCTCCGTGATGGCTATCAAATGGATGCTGGTGACCTCGCCCGCCACAATGCCGTCACGAACACTGAAATCAACAAGCTGGCGCTCAACCGAAGTGTTATTGCCGGTGAAGACGGGCATTTCAGCCACAAGATCAAAGGGAAGGGGATTACCAATCAAAAATCTTCGGGACGCTGCTGGATGTTTGCAGGGTTCAATGTCATGCGCCCCAAGGTCATCCATGAGCAGGGTCTTGATCAGTTTGAGTTTTCGACCTCCTACCTTCAGTTTTGGGACAAGATGGAGAAGTCCAATCTCTATCTCGAGGATGTCATCGAGTTGCGTAATGCTGATCGCCTCGACCGCGAGTGGCTCCTGATCAACGAATGGATGGTGGGTGATGGTGGGTGGTGGAACTACGTCACCGGCCTGATTGGAAAGTACGGCGCCGTTCCTGCCTCGGTGATGCCGGAGACCCATAGCAGTGAAAATACCCGCACGATGAATCTTGTTCTGGATCGCCTCTTACGATCTCGTGCCAATGGGTTGTTGGAATCTTCCAAAGAGGGGGCAGGAGTTGCGCAACTTCGGGCCCAAAAAAACAAGGCCCTTGCTGATGTCTACCGTTTCCTCGTGATCAACCTCGGTGAGCCGCCGACGGAATTCGAGTGGCGCTACAAACCCAAGAAGAAGGACGAGGATAAAAAAGAGAAAGCCGAAGGGCTCCCTCCGGTCGAAGAGCAGTTGACCAAGGTGAAAAAATATACCCCGCAGTCATTCTATCAAGAATTCGTAGGTGTCGATCTCAATGAATTCGTCTGCCTCTACAACGATCCCAGTCAGAAAACCGGCGCTCATTTTCGTTTTCACCGTGCCCGCAATATCGCCGGCGCGAAAGAGATGCACTTTGCCAATATCGGGATTGCCGAGATGAAGGAGATCGCCGTGAAGTCTGTTTTGGCTAACGAGCCGATGTGGTTCGCGGTCAACATGGGCTTTGACCAATCAACCGAGCACGGCTTGATGGAGGTGGACCTTTTCGATTACGAAACCCTCTTCGGCCTTGAACTTGATCTCTCCAAAGCGGATCGCTCGCGGTTTGGCGCCGGAGCTTCCAACCACGCCATGGTCCTGATGGGGGTCGATCTCAAGGAAGGGGAGCCCCAAAAATGGCTCGTTGAAAACAGCTGGGGAGATTCAAAGGGGCGCAAAGGTCAATGGACTCTTTATGATGCTTGGTTCACCGAGCACGTCTACACGATCATCGTGAATAAGAAGCACGTCCCCGAAGCCACTCTCGCGATCTTTGATCAAGATCCAGACGTTCTGCCAGCCTGGTATCCCGGGGCAAAAGGCATTGAGAAGCGTTGATTTGATGGAGATCAACGAGGTGTGCCAGAGAACAAAATTCCGCCAAGGCTTCCAGAGTTTGGTTTCGACGCTTGCGATTTTGCATCCCGCCCAGGATGGCAATGCGACCCGCCAGACTCACCATGAGGCGAAATCCGATTCGGAGTTTCTTGATCTCGGCAACCCGGGTCCTTCGGCGACCGCCGCAACCTCATTGGCGACCGATGATAACCCGTTGGCAGAAAAATACTCCTCCACCCGGTTAGCCATCTTGCTGATCGTAAAGATGAGGGTGGTGGGATCTATCGCGCGATAACGTGATCTGTCAGCCGTTCCGCTATGCCGAAGTTTTGTGGTAGGATGAAGAGGACTCAAGAAGACGAGGAAGGATATTTTGTAAAAGCCACTTGATTTGACTAATTAGTCAACTAGCGTCTTAGTGTGTCTCGAAACACCCCAACTCGGGTTAGGCTTCAGGAAGCTCTCTACGAATTGATGTGGCGGCAAAGCTATGGTCGCGTGACGATAGATGCGATTTGCGAACGTGCCGGAGTCAAAAAGAGCTCGTTTTATCACGCCTATCCCGACGAAGTGACTTTCGCCATCGAAGCCTTTGAGTTTGCCTGGAAAAACAAAACTAAGCCCTGGCTCGAACCTGCGGTCGCCGAAAAAGTCGTGGGAAATTTTCGGCGCAGCAGCCGCTACATCACCACCGCTCTTCGTGATGCTCAAACCGAAGATCTTATCGAAATTGATGATGCCGACGAAGTCGCTCGCGATGTCCTCACTCTGGTCGAAGGTGACCTCACCCAGGCCCGCATCACGAACTCCGCCGATCCAATCTGTCGATTGCCCCTCAGCGTGGGGCGCCTGATCGCCCCCCCTTCAAATTTGACTGTTTCGTAAAATTTCTGCCATGTTGTCCGATTCTTCTACTCATCGCATTCATCCCATCGTGGTCCTCACCCTCGCGCTTGTCGTGGTTGGGGCTACCTGGTGGGGGATCAAGAGCTTATCCAATGCCAAGCCCAACGAAGCTCCCACTGGAAAGGCCCCGGGTGGCCCGCCTCCCGCCACTGTCATTATGGCTCCTGTCGAAAGCCGCCTTTCTGCCCAAACCCAGACTATCGTCGGGACCCTTCGTGCCAAATCTCGTTCCGACATCGCGGCCCGGGAAGCAGGCTCCATTCTCACGATCGAAATCGACGAAGGTGACCTTGTCAAAAAGAACGATGTGATTGCCACCCTTGATGGTCGTCGGCTCACCGCGCAGATCGCCGAAGCAAATGCCGAAATCACCGTTGCCGAGGCTCTGGTTCATCAGAAAAAATCGAGGGTCAAACGAAGCGGGATCGATCTCGCAATGAAAGAGAAGCTTTTCGCACAAAAAGCCATCTCCGAGTCCGAAGTCCTTGATGCCCGTAGCGCCAATAATGTCGATAACTCAGTCTTCAAAGCAACTGAAGACTCTCTCAAAGCCGCCCAATCTCGTCTCAAATTTCTCTCGGTTCGGAGTGAAGATCTCAAAGTGCTTGCCCCTTTCGATGGCCGTGTCGTGGCCCGCCATGCCGAGTTGGGCGAGTGGGTCGCAGCAGGCACCCATGTTGCAACGCTGATTTCATCTGGCGAGATCGAAGCCTGGCTCAAAGTCCCCGAACGTTTTGCCTCCTCGGTTCAAGGAAGCAAGATTCCCGTGGAAGTGACCGCGACCGGACAGATCGTCATTTCAACCGCGCTCACCGTCATTCCCGAGGCTGAAACCTCAACCCGCACCTTGCAAGTTGTCGTAACCCTCCCCAATGCGGATGGTAAACTTCTCCCCGGCTTGTCGGTGACCGCTGATATTCCCGTCACCACCAAAAAGGAACGTCTCGCGGTCCCGGTCAATGCCGTCGTGCAAGGCTATGCCGGACCTGGCATTTTTGTTCCTCTGAAAAAGGACGACTCTCCGTTGCCTGTGGCGCGCCGTCTCCCCGTGGAAGTTCTCTTTCAGGACAATGAGTTCGTTTATCTGGAAGCGGAGGGGCTCAAATCCGGCGACCAGGTCGTCGTCGAGGGCAATGAACGCCTTTTTCCTTTCCAACCGCTCATCATTGCGACACGCGAAAGTGAACACCCCCGGCAACCACAAAAGTGAACGCTGAATCTTCCAATACCTCGCCGGGAAAACGAGGCATCATTGCCACGGCTGTTTCGCAGCCAATCACGGTCGCCGTTGCCACTCTGCTCGCTGTCTTCGCCGGGATCCTCGCTGTCACCGTCGTGCCGATCCGCATGACCCCGGAAGTTTCCTCCGTCGTTGTCTCCGTGGTCACTAACTGGGAATCGGCTTCTGCGGATGAAATCGAATCAGATGTCATTGAGGAACAGGAAAAGGTCCTCGGCGAAGTCACCGGCCTTGTTTCCCTCACTTCAACCAGCGCCAATGGACAGGGCTCCATTCGAATGGAGTTCGAAACCGGAACCGACATCGAAAAAGCCACCGCTGAGGCCCTTCAAAAACTCGACGAAGTTCCCGGCTATCCTGATGGCGTTCTCCAGCCGCGCGTCGAACCGGTCGATATCGAATCGGTCGACTACATCGCCTGGATCGGCCTCGCCTCCAGTGATCCTGACTTCCCTGCCGAGACCCTTCACGATCTCATGGACCGTCGCCTTCGACCCCGCTTTGAGCGCATCGACGGCATCTCGCAAGTCGGGGTTCGTGGCTCGGTGCAATCCGAACTTCACATCATCATCGACTCCGCCGCCATGGCGCAACGCGGCATTACCTACGCCGGCCTCCGCCAGGCAATCAATGCCGCCAATGCCAACTTCTCCGGCGGTAAACTCGCGGACGGCAAACGCGATATCCGCATTCGGGCAACCGGCCGGTTTGAGACTCCGCGTGACATTGAAGGTATGATCATCCGCCGTGATGAAAGCGGGATCATTTATCTTCGGGACATCGCCGAAGTCAAAGCAGCCTTTAAAGAGCCAACCTCATGGGTCCGGGCACGAGGCATTCAGATGCCATTCTTCAACTTCCAGCTCGAACGCGGAGCCAATCTACTCGAGACCATGGAGGCTCTTCGTCAGGAAATCCGTGAGCTCAACGAACCCAACGGACTCCTCGCCCAGGAAGCCCGCGATCTTGGCATGAATGGCACCCTGGAGCTCGTGCAAACCTACGACTCCACGACCTACGTCGAAGATGCCATCGACCTGGTCCAAAGTAACATTTTAGTCGGAGCGGTTCTTGCGACCCTCACCCTTCTCTTCTTCCTGCGGTCGCTTCGCACGGTGGGAATCATCGCCTTTGCCATTCCGGTTTCCGTCATCGCTTCGTTCGTCGTCCTCGTGGCCCTTGGGCGCTCGATCAACATCATCTCGTTGGCCGGGCTCGCCTTCGCCGTCGGCATGGTCGTAGACAATGCCATCGTGGTGATCGAGAACATTTACCGCCACCTTGAGTTTGGAAAACCCCCCAAGCAAGCGGCGCTCGATGGCGCGAAGGAAGTGGGCGGCGCGGTGGTCGCATCCACCATGACGACCCTCATTGTCTTCGCTCCCATTCTACTCATTCAAGAAACGGCGGGCCAACTTTTCCGCGACATCGCCCTTGCCATTATGGTCTCGGTGGGCCTTTCGATGATTGTCTCGCTCACTCTCATTCCGGCCGCCGCCGCCCGATTTCTAAAACCGGAAATGGCAGAAGGACAAAGTGCCTTCGACAAGCTTTTCAGTGGGAAGTTCTTCCGAATCATCGGTGCTCCGTTCCGTCCCTTTGCTTGGCTCTTTCTTAACCTTCCCCGGCTCATTGGTGACTTTGTGGGCTGGCTCATTGACTCGACTCTGAGACGAATCGCCGTCGTGATTGTTTTCGTTTTGATGACGACGTTCGGCGTGAAGATCCTCCTTCCTCCACTCGACTACCTTCCCCGCGGAAACCGGAATCTGATCTTCAGTCTTCTCTTCCCCGCACCCAGCTACAATCTCGAAGCGCTCTCTGATACCGGTGAGCGAATGGAAGCGGTCGTCGCTCCGGCTTGGGAGGCCACCGAGGACAAGTTTCAGGTCGAGAAAGTCCTCCGGGGAGGCGCCCGGGATCCCGATCATGACTCACGCGTCGAAGTCCCAAGAGGCATGGGCCAGCCGGGCACGGTCATGCCACCGCCCCTTGAACATTACTTCCTTGTCTCCTTCGAAGGCCGTATGTTTCAGGTCGCCATTTCCAAGGACAAGAAACGGGTCATCGATGGGGTCCCCTTGCTCAATGCCGCGACCGCCGGAGCGAACGCCCCGGATACCCGTGCCTTTGCTTTTCAGATGCCTCTCTTCCGCGTCGCTGGGACCACCGGTTCCGCGATCAAGGTTGACGTCAAAGGTACCGATCTCGATGCCGTGGCCGCCTCTGCTCAAAGCCTTTTCATGAGCTTCATGCAGGCCTTTGGCCCCGGGGGAGTCCAGCCATCGCCACCCAATTTTTCTCAACCTCTGGAAGAGCTTCGCATCGTTCCCAATGACGAACGTCTTCGGGAACTCGGGATGACCCGGACCGACCTCGGCCTCGTAGTGCAAGCCGCAGGCGAAGGCATTCTCCTCTTCCGTGACTACGAGAAAAACGGAGAACTCAAGGACATGAAGATCATCACCGCCGATGCCCTTGCCGACCTCCCCTTCGAGGCTCTTCTCACCAAGCCCATCGCCACTCCGAATGGAGACATTGTCGATCTCAGCTCCATTGCCTCTCTTCAGAAAGTCCTCGGTCCCGAGCAAATTCGCCACGTTGATCGGCTTCGTGCCGTCACCCTCGAAGTCACGCCGCCGGGCTCCATGGCCCTCGAAGACGCCATCGCCAAGGTCGATGAACTTATCAAGGCGCAACAAGCGGCGGGGGCGATTGCTCCTGGTGTTCAAGTCGAGATCGCCGGTTCCTCGGATGCCCTCGGCGAAATCAAGGAAGCCCTTCTCGGCGACGGCTCCTTCACCGGCCTTTTCAGCAGTTCGCTCTTTCTGGCCCTCTTCATCGTCTACCTTCTCATGGTCGTTCTTTTTCAAAGTTGGTCCTATCCTTTGGTAATTATTCTCTCCGTTCCTCTTGCCACGGTGGGTGGACTTCTCGGCCTCTATCTCGTCCACCAGGCCTCCCTCGCTGATCCCTACATGCCGGTTCAGAACATGGATGTCCTTACCATTCTTGGCTTCGTCATCCTTGCCGGCGTGGTGGTGAACAATGCCATCCTCATCGTTCATCAGACCATTAACTTCCTGAAGGAAGACCCCACCCGCGATGCCAACGATGCCATTCGCGAGTCCGTCTCAACCCGTGTGCGCCCCATCCTCATGTCAACTCTGACCTCCATCGGTGGCATGCTCCCCCTCGTCCTCCTCCCCGGCTCCGGATCGGAACTCTACCGTGGCCTCGGCGCCGTTGTCGTCGGAGGCCTCGCCGTTTCCACCATCTTTACCATGTTCCTCGTTCCCACGGTCCTGAGCATGGTGTTCTCATTCAGCAAGCCGAAGGCTACGGAGCTTGGACTTCAGTCCGAACCCGGAACCTAAGCCCTCAATTCAATTGCTCAGACTAAAGTCCAAGCTCCGTAAAATGAAAGCCTTTCTCCTTCTCCTTCTCACCCTCGCCAGCTGCACTGTAGGTCCCGATTACGAGAAATATAGTGACGCTGTTCCGATTCAATACAAGGCGGTGGGGCTCACCGCCCCCGCCCCGTCCGGAAACTGGTGGTCTTCCTTCTCAGACCCCAAACTCTCCTCCCTCCTCAAGCAGGTCGGGGAAGGAAACCCGCAGGCCCGTGCTGCTTTGGCCCGCGTTGATCAGGGACGTGCTATTCTCGGGCTTCGCCGTAGCGACCTTCTCCCCGCCGTCACTGGCGAGGCCCTGGCAACCCGGCAGCAGGATTCCACCCGTGATATTTTCTTCATTCCGCCGGATCCCTATTCCCGTTTTCGCTCGGTCCTGAATCTCAGCTACGAGATTGATTTCTGGGGCCGCGTCCGCCGCAGTGTCACCCAACAAAACTCTCTCATGCAGGCTGCTGCTGCCGACTACGTGACGGCGCTTCTCTTGGCAAAAGCGGAAGTTGCCCGCGATTATCTGGCCCTTCGGCATCTCGACGATGAGATCCAGCTTCTGAGCGGCACCATTGCGCTTCGCGAAGAGAATGAAAAACTCGTTCAGGCCCGCGTGAATGCCGGCGACACCACGGCCATCGATTCGTCCCGTGCCCGGAGCCAAACCGAGACCGCACGGGCCGAGCTTCACCGTCTCACCCACCGTCGCACCGAGCTTGAAAACGCCATTGCCGTTCTCATCGGCAAAAACCCCTCCACCTTCTCTCTCACCACGGCAGCGCCCCCAAGAACTCCCACCATCCCATCCGGAATCCCCGCCGACCTCCTCCGCCGTCGACCCGATGTTGCGGCCACCGAGCGACGGCTTGCCGCTTCCTCCGAGCAGATCGGGATCAATCTCGCCAACTATTACCCTCGGTTCAGCCTGACCGCAACCGGCGGATACGCGGCCCTTAACACTTCGGATCTCTTCCAGCGCAATAGCCAGCTCTGGAACGTCAGTCCCAATGTCGTCTTCCCCATCGCCACTTTCGGACGGAAGAAAAGGGACAGGGACCAGGCCCTTGCGAGTTACCGTGAAGCTCTTGAGAACCATCGTCAATCGGTTCTCAACGCCTTCCGCGATGTCGAGAACGCCTTGTCCGGAATCACCAACCTCGACCGGGCCCTTTCTGCTCAACGTAAGTCTGCGGAAGCCGCCAAGGAAGCCTCCCGTCTTGTCACACTCCGCTATGAAGCGGGCCTTGTGAGTTTCTTCGAGGTTATCGATTCCCAAAGGCAACAACTCCTGGAGCAACGAGCTCTTTCCCAAACGAAAGCGGCCCGCCACCAGGCCACGGTCCAATTGATTCAGGCCCTCGGGGGCGGTTGGCGCTAAGTGCTCCAAACGGCCTCTCTTTTCGTGACTTTGAAACCCCTCGTCTTCTTCTCATGGAATGAAAGCTTCCATGGTTCCTTTTAAGGTACAGCTTTTTTCTGGAGTTCTCCGGGCCGCCGCAGTCAGGGAGGCCCCATCCAAACTAATGAGCATCATGACGAGAAAGACCGCCCGCACTCGCCGGAAGAAAGCCGTCGCCCCCGGACAACCATCGCGTCACTCAATGCTCCACCTGCTATTTTCGATGGAAGAATTTGAAGGCGGTTGTGTAGGATGAATTACGAATTTCGACAGTATTTCTCATCATGGAACCCATTCTATTTCTGATCTTCGCCACTTGGCTTCTCGTTCATCTCTTTCGAACCAGCGACCGAATCAATCGCCTGGAAAATTCCGTCAAATTCTTTCGCGAACATTTGTTCCAAATGGAGAACCAGTCGGTGAAACCGGTTTTCGATGAAACTGAGACCTCCGAAGTTTCTCAAGATCGCCCTCTCCCCCCGGTGCTTTCCGAACAAGAGATCAAAGAGGCTCTCTCTCCGCCACCTCTGCCAATGCCAGAAAGCAAGCCTGGGGAGAAGCTGGCCTCCGAGACGCTTCATCGACATCCCAAGGAAGCAAAACAAAAAACGGAAGCGACTTCGTTACGGAAACCATCACCACTCGCTCATTCCGCCTTTGAATGGCGACTGCTTCTCGGAAAAGTGAAGCTCTGGCCGCCCACCGGCCAAAATGCCGAAGCCACCATTGCCGCCTGGTGGCTGGTCCGGATCGGATTGATCATCGGCATCATTGGCGCCGTGTTTTTCGGCGTCCGGATTGCCGAAGACACCTCACCTCGGCTCCGCCTTGCCGCCTTGGCCGGGATCGCCGCTGGGGTCATCCTTCTCGGGGCGTGGTTGGAAAAGCGATTGGCGGATTTCGGCCGACTGATCTCGGCAGGCGGGCTCGGTCTGGCATATTTCACTGCTTTCGCCGCGTATGGCGTTCAAGCCACGAAAACCATCGACAATCCCGTCATCGGTTTCTTCGTCCAGGCCATCGCAGTCGGCGCGGTTATCGCGTGGAGTCTTTGGAAACGTGACGAGGCCATTGCCGCCATGGCAATGCTGCTCGGATTCGTGGTCTGCTGGTTTTCGCATCACCATGACCTCGATCATTTCGTCATCACGGGGCTCCTCTTTCTTGCGACGGGCGCTAGCTGTCTGTTTGTGCTTCGGCGATGGCTCTGGCCTTTTTGCGTCGCCACCGCCGGCTCATGGTTTGGTTTTCTCATTCTCGCGGTCGGTGAATGGCCGAATCCCGGACAGGCGCCCTCTTTCCCTGTTCTGTTGATTAGCCTAGTTTTTCTGATCACTGTTCTCGAGGCTGCCAATTTTCTGGTTCAACAAAACGCGCCCGATTCAGAGCCCACAAACGCGCCGCGCTGGCGTCGCTGGCTCGCCATTGCCAACACCACCTTTGCCGTCACCACCGGTTGGCTCGCGGTGCGCCTCGCTTTTCCTGAGAGAATAGAGACGACCCAATTGGATGCCTTCTATCTCACCTTTGCGGCGCTTTTCGGAATCTTTGCGGGGTTGCGATTCTGGAAGCATCATCCCATCGCCATCACCGAAACCTTTTTCCTGAAAGCTGCCGGATTGCTCGCCTTGTTCTTCGTGGCGTGGTTCGATGGCCCAACGCGTTGGCTCTCGCTTACGGTTCAAGTTGTCATCGTCCTCGTGGCGTGGCGCCGCTCACAGTTGAAACTGATCGAAGTCGGCTTCGGCGCCCTTCTGATCGCTGCTCTCGGAGTCATCTTTCACGATGCCTTCGCATACGATCTCCAGGAGGCATGGCAGTTTTTCACGATACGTCATCTTGTTGGCGTGCTCTCCATGACCATCCTGTCAGGTGCGCTCGCCCTGTATGCTCGCTGGTCGCCGACTTTTGACAAACCACAACGCGATCTCGATCCGCGTGGCGTTTTGCGATTTTTCGGCGCTCTCGCCGTGGGCGGAGGCCTGCTCGCGTTGGTCTTGCCCGAATTGGCCATCCCCATTCAGGTCGGTCCTATCCTACTGCTTTCCATCGCCTCGCTCATCGTCGCGGCTCCTGCCGCCGTTTTGCGCCGCCTCCCCCCGGTCGTCGCCGGATTAACGATCCTGGTCCCGGCATTCTTCATCTTTTTCCAGATGCCCGACTCGACTGCCCGCGCGGCGAGTGGTCTCTGGACTGGTGTCTGGTTTTCTGCCCTCGGTTTCGGACTGGCAGAAATCGTCCTGAGACTCCGGAGAAGCGATTGGGCCCTTGGCAACATCGTGCGATTCATCTTCCACGGACTTGGCGTGATCTCCTTAGCCTTGACTCTGGCACGAGCCTTCGACGCCCACGCGTCCTCCCTCCCACTGCTGCTTCCCGTCCTCGGACTCTTTGGTTTTGCGCTTGCCGGAGCTTGGGCCCTGTTTCGGCAGAGTGCAAACTCCCCAGCGGAGCATCTTTCGAAGAATCCCGGCAGTTCCTGCCTGCTACAGTTGATGTTGGCTTTCATCATCGGCCTGATGACGGTTTATACCGGAAATGAAGTTCTGGAAGGATCCCCTTATCGCCACTCCTTCCTGGCCCTGGCAGCCGCTTTGCTCTTTGCCTCAGCTTTGTTCACTCGCAATGCCGTTCCCGCGCTTGCCGGCGGTGTTCCTTTTCTGTCGGCGGTGGCCATGCATTTCGCGCAATTCGATGGAAACTCAATTTTCGCTCAGCACTTGTTGGCCGCTATTCTCATCATCGCCGTTTGCCTCGCCACGGCGATCGCGTTGAGACAATCGGTTGTTCTACGCCGCTTTCCCTCTGTTGTCTGGTTCGATGCCGCGCTGCATGCTATCGGACTTCTGCTGATTCATTGGATCGCGTGCTCCCATCTCGGTTTTTCGGAAATGTTCCTCGTCGCCGCTCTCATCGCGCTGGCGGTGGTGATCGCCAATCGGCGCTTCCCCTTCCAGGCCCTCGCCGCCGTTTCTGCTCTGATCCTGGTTTTTGCGATTGTCGGAACGTCTGTCGGAGAACTTGCCCATCGCGACGCAGGTGCTCAATGGCTCTGGTGGCTAAGCGCCTTGGCCATCGGCGGCTGGCTTTGGTTCAGTCATTGCTGGTTTCATCTCGGTGAAAACGAAGCCATCACTCCTCCAGTTCGACGTGGACTTTTCATCGCTCATGAAGGGGTCGCCGCCATTGCCTTGTCAGTGGCAGGATACCACGCGCTCAACGAACCGTGGCACCTCGTCTCGCTGGCGGGCTTCGGCGTCTGCCTCGCTGCGCTTGGTCGCCGAGGTAGTTTTCCCGCCTCGAAATGGTGGTCCCTGGCCCCTCTCAGCGTCGCGATCTTTGGCGCCATTCTAGTAATTCTGTTCGCGATTTCCGATCCTCCGCTTCACTCTCTGATCGCAATTTCCCTCATCGCAGCCCTCGTCGCCGGTCACGGGATCATCCTGATTTGGCGAGAACCAAAAACTTCAAGATCACTTGCCTGGATTCCTGCCCTGATCGTTCTGATCCTCGTGCTCCCCGCGTATGCCGACGATCATCTCGGTGTGGGTTCCCTCGCCACGGTCTGCTGGGGCATCACGGCCGTGGTCCTGTTCGTGGCCGGTCTCGTCGCGGGTCTCCGTCCCTACCGGCTGGCCGGTTTGATTGGACTGGGAATCGCCATGATTCGGATGTTTATCGTCGATATCGATGACTCGCTGTATCGAATCTACGCCTTTTTCGCCATCGCGGCGGTCCTTCTCGGGGTCGGTTATCTCTATCATCGATTCCGTCATTTGATCGAACGACCCGACCCGACGACCTCAGAATGAGTGGGAAAAATCGCAAAGCCGGGGGTAGACATGTCTGGATCTGCTCACCAGCCCAGAGGCGCCCTCCGACGAAGAAACGATTCATGTTGCCATCAAACGTCTTCGCGCTGCCCTAGCATCTGAGGAAAGACCTAGTCGGCCACAAGAAAGCCTGTCAGCGCTGCAACATCCTTTCGTGATCGATCAACTCCGGCTCACCTGTCCGAGGCACGCGATGCCGCCGTCTTGCTACTTCTGGAATGTCAGCAAAACATGAGAGAATGTAAGGTTTACTTTATACCCCTCAGGAATTGTGTGCCCCTTACCTTCTGTCGGGGATACTCGACATCGGGAAAACAAATTATGATGAAGATGAAAGTGGAGACGCGAAATATCTGAAAAAGATGGCCGCTCTAATAGCTGTCTTTTTAGCGCTTCTTGCCGTGCAAACATTCGCGCTCGAACTCTTCGACCTCGGATATTCGGGCAAGATGCTGGCCGCCCTGGCGCCAACAGTCCCTGTGTTTTGCATGCTTGTTGCGACGGTCAAAAATTATCGAGAAATGGATGAATTCATGCAGCGTGTTCAAGGTGAATCGCTGTTGTGGACCATCAATGTCATTTGTTTTCTCTCCTTTGGCTATGGAATGCTGGAAATGGTCTTGGGCGTCGTCCCGCCGATCGGTGTGATATGGATATTACCGGCGGTTTGCCTAGGATCCGGTCTGATGAATTTTATTCTGATGAGACGCGATCATGCAGAATAAACTACGCGTCCTTCGGGCGGAAAAAAGATGGTCCCAGGCGGAGCTTGCAGATCGTTTGGGTGTGTCACGGCAAGCTGTCAACGCGGTTGAAACGGGTAGACATGCCCCCTCTCTCACGCTCGCCTTCTCGATCGCCGATGTGTTTGAGAAAACGATTGAAGACATTTTTGAACCGTCATCACCCCCCTAATCGTTTGTGGAGTGGTAAACGCTTCGGAAGGCGAGATCACTTCTCCTAATTTGTTGATCAAACCGTCGCGGGAACAAGCCGTCGCCCCCATAAATAGGGCACGTTCGGGAACTTCATTTCATAAAAATGAAGCGAGATTTTCCCATCTCAGCATTGTCCACGAACCTTATGAATCCCTTTAAAAGGATACTTGTCCGCCTTGATCTGAGAAAAACTGACCCCATTTCACATTGAAAGCAGGTTACCAGAGGCGCCCTTTAGATTGGCGAGGTTTGCGTTGCGCAACCCAACTTGCTGCTTGCGGTATTCCGTAAGCCCCGATAGAGCCAATCAACAGGATTAGCTCCATCCGACTTCCTCCAATCCTGTCCGGCAGGCCCAGAGAGACGCTGGGGAAAAAAGCAATTCGCTAGAATAACCCAGTCACACTGGAAAATATATCACCTATGTCCAAGTTTGAAAACTACACGAGCACCAGCGAGAACTATGACCTGACCCGGCAGCCGGTCGGTCTGGAGTTAATCTTCGGAGCCTTGGCCTGCGGGTCCCGGCCCCTCGGCGAACAAACCGTCCTTGATGGCGGATGCGGGACGGGCAACTACCTGCCCGCTCTCGCCGGCAAGGTGGCGCGAGTCGAAGGCGTGGAGCTCAACCCGGGAATGCTGGGGACGGCACAGAAAAAGATGGCGAACTATCCGCAGCTGCGGTTGCAACAGGGTTCGATCCTCGAGCTTCCCATTGAAGACAACTCTTGCGATGGGGTCGTCGTGAACTTCGTGGTCCACCACCTCGAGGATGGTTCCGATGCGAGCTTCACCGCGACACGGAGCGCGGTCGCAGAGTGCCACCGTGTCCTCGCCCCGGGCGGAACCCTGGTCATTCAAACCTGCTCTGCCGACCAATACCGGCAAGGCTATTGGTATTCCGCGCTCATCCCTTCCGCGATCGACCGGCTCATCCGGCGCTACATTCCCTTAGACCTATTGGAACAGGGTATGAGCGATGCCGGTTTGAAGCCGGGTGGCCGCTTGGTATCCCTTGACGCAGTGCTCCAGGGAGAAACTTACCTCGACCCGCTTGGGCCGACACGGAGGGAGTGGCGCGACGGTGACTCAAGCTGGGCCCTCGTCGAGGAGGGGGAAATGGCAGACCTGATTGCCAAAATCGAGCGAATGGTCGCGGATGGCTCGATGGACGAGTTCCTCGCCGGGCGGGAATTACTCCGCCGACAACGCGGACAAGCGACATTCGTCATTGGCCGCAAGCCCCAATTGTAGTGGGCACAGAACGCGGAAGAATTACGCAGTGGCTGACGGACTCGCCACGGTGGGTGTTGGTAATTTTTGCCATCGGCGCGTCTTTCTCGACGTACTTCTGCATGTACGCGTTCCGCAAGCCGTTCTCCGCAGCCCAGTTTGAGGGCCTGTCGTTACTCGGGACCCAAGTCGAACTGAAGACGGCGTTCGTGATCAGCCAGGTCATCGGATATGCTTTGTCCAAGTATTTGGGCATCAAGATTTGCTCGGAGATGACACGCGGCCGGAGACTCTCCATGCTCATCGGCCTGGTGGCGGTGGCCGAGATCGCGCTGCTCTTGTTCGCGGTACTGCCTCCGCAGCTCAAGATTTTTGCCCTCTTCGCCAACGGTCTCCCACTGGGGATGGTCTGGGGATTGGTGGTCTGGTACCTGGAGGGGCGCCGCACTTCGGAGCTGCTACTCGCGGGCCTTTCGTGTTCCTTTATCCTCGCGAGCGGCGTTGTGAAGGATGTCGGGCGATGGCTGATGGGGGCACATGGTGTGTCCGAGTTCTGGATGCCTTTTGCCACCGGTCTCATCTTCCTCCTGCCCTTCGTGGTCTCGACTTTCTTGCTCGATCAGCTCCCCGACCCGGACGACGACGACGAGGCCGAGCGAACCCACCGGGAGCCCATGGACGGAGCAAACCGCATGAGCTTCCTTAAGCGCTTCTTAGTCCCGCTGGCGATGCTGTTCTTCGCCTACATCTTCCTCACCGCCTACCGCGATTTCAGAGACAACTATGGCGTCGAGATTTTCACTGAGCTGGGTTACGGAGAGAAGCCGGGCATTTTTTCGATGAGCGAGATCTGCGTGGCCTTCGGGGTCCTCGTTCCCCTCGCGCTCCTCTTCCTCATTCGCGATAATTTTTTCGGGTTGCTCGCGGCATTCGCGCTGATGATCTGCGGCGCCCTCTCGCTCGGGGTTAGCACCCTCTTACTCGATCGCGGCGCAATCAGCGGCCTCACCTGGATGATCCTCGTCGGCATTGGCTCCTATCTTGCTTACGTCCCTTACGGCTCGATCCTCTTCGACCGGATCATCGCCAAAACCCACGTGATCGGCACGGCGGTCTTTGCCATCTACGTCGCTGACGCCCTCGGTTACACCGGTTCGGTGGCGATTCTCCTTTTCAAAGATCTCGTCGCCAATGATGTCACCCGCCTGGAATTTTTCCGCACCTTCACCTACATTCTCTCCGCCGGTTCGGCAGTGCTCATCCTGGCCAGCGCCATTCTCATCCTGAAGAAAGACAAAACCCGGATTCGACCCTCCTGAATCACCCGGGCTCAACTTGATCAGACTGAATCGGCTCAGTGCGATCCAAGTCGATTCGCCGTGCTGGAATGGGGACCTTTCTTGCTCTCTATCAACAGGATACGCCTTTCTTTAAGCCGTCCGTGGCGCCGACAGTCCCTGTATTTTGCATGCTTGTTGTGACGGTCAGAAATTATCGAGAAATGGATGAGTTCATGCAGCGCGTCCAAGGCGAATCGCTGTTGTGGATCATCGGTGTCATTTGTTTCCTCTCCTTTGGCTATGGAATGCTGGAAATGGTCCTGGGCGTCGTGCCGCCGATCGGTGTGATCTGGATATTGCCGACCGTCTGCCTGGGATCCGGTCTCATGAATTTTATTCTAATGAGGCGTTATCATGCAGAATAAACTACGCGTCCTTCGGGCGGAGAAAAAATGGTCCCAGGCGGAGCTTGCAGACCGTTTGGGTGTGTCACGGCAAGCTGTCAACGCGGTTGAAACCGGAAAACATGATCCATCTCTCACGCTCGCCTTTTCGATTGCCGATGTCTTTGAAAAAACGATTGAGGACATTTTTGAACCGTCTTCGCTTTCCTAACCGTTATCGCCCCTCCCGGGCACGCCCGAAGAAAGACATCGAGGAAACTTGATCAACTGCAATTGTCCAAGTAGCCAAAGTGAAGAATGAAGTTCCACATTTTCCAGAATTCCCCCCAATCAACGGAATTTCCTCTCCATGCCTTGCAACTTAGGGCATCAAAAATACGGCGGAGCCGCCCTGAGGACAACTCCGCCGAAATGTTTGTCTCGCG
>JAPKDJ010000068.1 GCA_026421245.1 Akkermansiaceae bacterium
CTTCCTCCTTCCTCCTTCTACTTCAGGCGAAAAAAGGAGGATTCGATATCACTGAAGCCGCCGGGCAAATCATTCCTGACCCAACGCACCCGCGATCCAGGAAAAGACCACCTCGGCAGAGTTCACTTCGCCAGACCGCGCCCCAATCGCCACTGGCTGTTCTGACTCCGGGACAGTGTCCCGTCCATGCGATCCTTTCACCAGATTTGCATCGAGCGGAATAACATCCATCAGCCCTCGCATTCCCAACTTCTTCTTCGCCAAAAATCCCGCGATCTTCAGAAGCGGGAATTTAATCTCCGGATCCAAAAACAACTCCACCGGATCATACCCCGGCTTCCGATGGATATCGATGCACCGAGCAAAGTCCGGAGCCTTGGCATCATCTAACCAGTAGTAATAGGTGAACCACGCATCCTCTTCCGACACCGCCACAAAATCTCCTCCGCGTTCTCTTCCCACCCCGTCGCCCCAAAGTTCCGCCCCTTCACGAATCTCCTCCACCCCTTCAGTTTCCAAAACCACTTTTCTCACCTCGACGGCAATCGCCGGATCATTGACATACACATGAGCTGCCTGATGATCCGCCACTGCAAAGGCCTTGGAACCTCCGCAATCCAAAGTCTCAAGACCAAGCTCGTCTTTCACCTGGATCCATCCCTTTTTACGGAAAACCCGGTTCAAATGAATTGGCTTGGAAACCTTTGAAATTCCGTATTCGGAAAGCACTAGAACCTCGATTCCCCGACCTTCGAAAAACTCAATCAAGTCACAGGTCACTCGATCAATCGCCTCATACTCTGGCACCATTTCCGGAGCGCCCGGACCAAATCTTTGAAGTCCATAATCCAAGTGGGGCAAGTAGACCAAATTCAAAGTCGGACTTTCCTTCTCCTCAATCCACTTCGAACTCTTCGCAATCCAATCCGAAGATCCAATCCCGGCCTTGGGCCCCCAAAATGCCGGAAAAGGAAAGCCACCAAGGTCCGCCTTCATCTCTTCCCTCAATCCCATCGGCTGGGTGTGAATATCAAAAAACTTCCTTCCGTCAGCCGGATACAAAGGTCTCGGGGTTGCCGAGAAATCCGCCGAAGAATACATGTTGTACCACCAGAACATCTTCGCGCAGCTCACTCCAGTCGCGTCCCAAACTTTCTCTCCCTTCACGAGATGATTCGACTGCTTCCAAAACTTCACCTCCGCCGCTTCGCGATCATACCATCCATTCCCAACAATTCCGTGTTCCCCTACCGGCTTGCCCGTCAAATACGAACTCTGTGCGGTGCAGGTCACTGCGGGAAAGGCCGGCTTAAAACTCTGGATCTCTCGCTCTTCCGCCCAGTTTTTCAACCGGGGCATTTCCTCCAAGACCGAGCGAGTTAACCCGACCACATTGAGCACTGCTATCCGCTTCATGATCGAACTCACACCGTTGAAAGAGCGCGGGTCTTCAGTTCCTCGGCACACTCTTCCCATACCTTTTCGTCAACCTCATGAACATCCACTCCCACTCCGACCTCTTTCAAAAGAAGCACCGTCAGCTCCCCGCCAAGATGCTCTCGAAATTCCTCCAGTCCATTGAACACCCTCCGGCGCCCCTTGGGATCGCGCAGTTCCAGCGCTTCGTGCCAAACCGGCAGCTCAAGCCTCTCGATGACCTTCAACACCCTTTCCGCTTCCAAAGCCTCAAGAACGCCCACTTTAGCGGCATACAAGGTATCCAATGCCACGCCAATCGAAACCGCCTCACCGTGGCTCAGTTCAAAATCCGTGAGCTGTTCCAGCTTGTGGGCCGCCCAGTGTCCATAGTCGAGCGGGCGACTGCTCCCCAGTTCAAAGGGATCTCCCCCCTCCGCAATGTGACGTGCATGATGCAGCGCGGAACGCTCCACCGCTTCCTCCAAGATCGCCTCGTCAAGAGCGCACAAGCCGGAGACATTCGCTTCCATCCAGTCAAAAAACTTCCCATCCCGGACCAAGGATACCTTCACCGCCTCAATCAAACCGGCACGACGAGTGCCCTCTGGCTGGGTGTGCAGAAATTGAAAATCATTCACAACCGCATACGGCACTGCAAAGGCACCAATAAAGTTCTTTTTCCCAAAAGCATTGATCCCGTTCTTGACCCCGACCCCGCTGTCGTCCTGGGAAAGCGTGGTTGTTGGAAATCTTACCAAGCGGACCCCCCGGTGCCCGGTTGCCGCGGCAAAACCGATCACGTCCAAAAAGGCCCCGCCTCCAATCACCACGACATAGGAATGCCGGTCGATGTGGTGACTCTCAATCGCCGCCATCGCTGACTGGTAAACGCGATCATCGCGCTTGGCCTCTTCACCGCCCGCCAACCATTCCACGCCAGTGAGTCGCAGCCCCGGCAAATCTGAAAAATAATCCTGAATCTCCCCTTCAAGCTGGGGAAAGAACCCTCGTAGACCGTTTTCCACGAAAACGAGCACCTTGCTTCGGCCCCTCGTTTCCAGCAATTGCGCCACCATGGAGTTCCCTGCCGAGAATGCTCCTCGGGTAAATCTGACGCGGTGGCGAAATCCCACCTGGATATTGAAGTCCTCTCCGCTCATTGCCTGTTCCATTATCTAACTCTTCATACGTGGCTTGGCCACCGATTCTTTACCATGTATCGTGAAAACATGCCCGAGATCATTTTCCACCACGAAGGCCGCTTCCTTTCTCTGCGTGAAATCGACGACTGGGAATTCGCGACTCGCCCCAATGCCACGGGAGTCGTGGGCATTTTCGCGATGACATCCGACCGTCAAGTCATCCTCGTGGAACAATATCGCAGGCCAGTCCAGGCCCGGGTTCTTGAAATCTGCGCCGGACTCATCGGAGATGAAGAAGAATTCGCCGAAGAAGCCATCATCGACTGCGCCGCCCGTGAACTTATCGAAGAAACCGGCTACACCGCGGGAAATTTGTCTCCACTGCTCAGTTCCCCCACCTCCGCAGGCATGACCGACGAAACCACCCACCTCTTTTTTGCCGAAAACTGCCTCAAAACAGCTGCAGGAGGAGGAGTCGGAGACGAAAACATCACGACTCACCTGGTCCCGCTCGATGAACTTGCAGGCTTTTTCGACGACGCTTCCCGACGTGGTGTCTTGATTGATTTCAAGATCCATGCCTGCCTTGGAGCATTGCAACTTTCCCCGGTCCCCGGCAAGGCCCTGAATTCTGAATGAATTTTAACTTTTTAATCGTAATTTTACCTCACAATGAAGCGATCTCTCGCCATTCTTTCTTTCCTGTCGGTTGCACCTCTCACAGGTGCGAAGCTGCCCGATGTCGTCGATTTTAACGACCACATCCAGCCCATCATTTCCGAGAACTGCTACCAGTGCCACGGGCCGGATTCATCGACTCGTGCACCAAAAAAGACCCCCCTTCGCCTCGATCGGGCCGAATTTGCCTTTCTGGATCGCCCGAATGGCACCCCTTCCATCATCAAAGGTGACGCCGAAGCATCCGAAGTTTTCCAGCGGATCATTAGCAAGGACGTCGATGAGGTGATGCCGCCGCCTAAATCACATAAGAAACCGCTTAAATCCGACGAAATCGCCCTAATTAAAAAATGGATCCAGCAGGGCTCCAAATACGAAGAGCATTGGTCTTTCACCCCTTTGGCGAGACCCGAACCTCCCAAGAGCGATTGGGGGCAGAATGCCATCGATAAGTTCATCGTCGCTCGACACCGGGAGCACGATCTTGACCCCGGTCCTCCCGAGGAACCTGCCCGCCTTCTGCGCCGCCTCACCTTTGATCTAACCGGCCTCCCTCCCACTTCGGAGGAAGTCGCGACATTCCGCGAGATGGCGGCCCAAGACCTCCCGGCTGCCATTGAAATGACTGCGGCGAAGCTCCTGACGACAAACGCCTACGCCGAACACTTCGCGCGTCATTGGCTCGACACAGCCCGCTACGGCGACACTCACGGAATTCACAATGACAACTACCGCGGGATCTGGCCTTATCGTGACTGGGTCATCGAGGCCTTTCGCAAAAATATGCCCTTCGATCAATTCACCCGTGAACAAATCGCCGGCGACCTCCTTCCAAACGCCACCCTCGCTCAAAAAATCGCAACCGGCTTTAACCGCTGCATCCCCACCACCGGCGAGGGCGGAGCCATCGATCAGGAGTACCAAGCGATTTACGCCACTGACCAAGTCTCCACCACTTCCGCAGTTTTCCTTGGACTCAGCACCGGTTGCGCTGCCTGCCACGACCATAAGTTCGACCCGATCTCCCAAAAGGATTTTTACTCACTCACCGCCTTCTTCAGAAACAGCACGATGAAAGCCATGGACCGGAACGCAGCCGATCACGCTCCTGTTGTCTTCGCTCCAAGGCTCGAGGATCGCCAACGGTTCACCACCATCGATCACGACCTCTTAATGGCCGGGGAAGCCATTCAAAAACGGCGCTCAGACGCTCAGGCGGACTTCGAAGCATGGCTTGCCAAGCAAAAGGTCGAGACCTCAACCGAAGCGACGCTCGCTCTCATCGCAGATACGTCCCTTCCCCTCACCGTCCGGGATGGCAAAATCACCGGCCAAGACGGTCAAATCTCCAAATCGTGGGACTTTTCAGGAAAAACCCAACTCACCGAAGGTCTCGGAGAAGTTGCCAATCTCGCGAACCTCAATATTGATCTGGGAGATTTCGTCCTCTTCCAGGCCCGGGATCAAATCACCTTCAGTGGCTACCTCTATCTCGATGGTAAAGTCAACGGGCCGCTCATCTCCCGCATGGATTCTGAAGCGGCAGACAGGGGCTGGGATCTTTGGCTCGAAGACGGAAAACTCGGGGCTCACATCGTCGACACCTGGCCAGATCAAGCGATCAAAGGGGTCACCACCGAACCACTGAAGCAAAAACAGTGGCACCATTTCGCCCTCATCTATGATGGCAAAGCTCCTCCCAAAAAGAGCCTCACCGTCTTCATTGATGGCACATCATTCCCGATTAAATATTCGCAGGCAGGCAAGGTCGAAAATCTCGAAACCAATGTTCCAACCCGCCTTGGCGCTCGGCATCCAAATATCAGCCTCACCGGGAATGCAAACCTTCACACTCTCAAGATTTTTAGACGAAAACTCTCGAATGACGAGATCACAAAGGCGGCTTCGGCGACCACTCTGAATCGACTTCTCGCAGTCCCCGCTGAGCAACGTGATCAGAGCCAAAAAGAAGCCCTCTTCGATTTCTATCTCACCAACCTTGATGGCCCGACCAAAGGTCTAGTTGCCAAGAAAGATCAATTGATCGCCGAGAAAGAAACCCTCCGAAAACGGGGTTCCACCACTCTCGTCATGGAGGAAAAACCAAGCGAGGCCTTCGCTCACATTCTGGAACGCGGGGAGTATTCCCTGGAGGGAGAAAAAGTGCCCGCCGCCATCCCGAAGGTCTTCAAGCACGAGCCGAAAAACCAAACGCTCTCTCGTAAAGATCTCGCCGACTGGCTGGTTTCAGAGAAAAACCCTCTCACCGCACGAGTCACCGTGAACCGTCTCTGGTATTACTTCTTCGGTCGCGGCATCGTGGAGACGACCGAGGACTTTGGCATCATGGGATCCCGTCCCACTCATCCCGAACTCCTCGACTATCTTGCCGTTGAACTCATGGAGAATGGCTGGGATCTCCAGCACATCATGAAGCTCATCACCAGTTCGACAACCTATCAACAGTCCGCAAAAACAACTTCGGCCAATCGTAAAAAAGACGCCGCAAATCTCTACCTCTGGCGGGCCGCACGATTCCGACTGGAAGCCGAACAAATCCGTGACATGGCTCTCTCCGCCAGTGGTCTCCTCGTAAAAAAGGTCGGAGGCCCCTCGGTCAAACCCTACCAACCGGAAGGGGTCTGGGAGGCTGTTGCAATGAAAGGCTCCAATACTCGCCTCTTCAAACAAGACAAAGGCGAAGGACTCTACCGACGTTCTCTTTACACCTTTTGGAAGAGAACAGCCGCGCCTCCCAGCATGGAAATCCTGAACGCCCCCACGCGTGAAATTTTCTGCGTTCGACGCGACCGCACCAACACTCCCCTCGCTGCCTTCGTCACCATGAATGACACCCAGTTCATCGAAGCCTCCCGAGCCCTCGCCACACGGGCGATCAAACAAAGCCAGTCCTTCAGCCAGCGCCTCGATTTCATCACCATAGCCCTCATGTCCCGCACTCTCGACAACGAAGAACAAGACGTCGTCAAGAAGGCGCTCGACCATCACTTAAAGTATTACCTTGAGAAGCCAGAGTTTGCCGACCAATTACTCAAGGTCGGAGAAAGTCCGTTGGATTCAACCATCGCCAATAATGAGCTCGCAGCCTGGACCCTCATCGCTTCGCAAATCTTCAATCTCGACGAAACACTCACCAAGTAACCCCCATGAATACCGTCGCTGATTTCAACGCCGCCATCTCCCGCCGTCAGTTTTTCCGGAAGAACGGGACCGGTCTTGGTGCCGCGTCCCTTGCCACGCTTCTTCCCGGTGGCCTAAGCGGACTTTCCAATTCTTCGGTTCCCTCCGAACTTAAAAAAGTCGCCCCAAAAGCCAAACGGGTCATCTATCTTTCGATGTTGGGCGCTCCCAGCCAACTCGATCTTTTTGACTACAAACCCAAGCTCAAGGACCGCTTTAAAGATGACCTCTCCAGCTACCTCAAGGAACAGGGACAACGCCTCACTGGTATGACCTCGGGACAAGCCAAGTTTCCCGTTGCTCCTAGCATTTTTGAATTCAAAGAGCACGGGCAGTCCGGAGCCTGGGTCTCCGAACTCCTCCCACACACTGCCAAGATGGTCGATGACATCGCCATCGTAAAGTCGATGAATACGGAGGCCATCAACCACGAACCTGCCAATCAGCTCTGCTACACCGGCAACCAGCAAAATGGCAAACCGTCCCTTGGCTCCTGGCTCGCTTACGGGCTGGGCTCTCAAAATGAAGATCTTCCAAACTTCGTCGTCCTTCATGCCCAGCACACTGGCCCTGGAAACGTCCAGGCCATTTCTTCGCGTCTTTGGGGACCCGGATTCCTTCCGGGGAAATACGCCGGGGTTGCTTTCCGCCCCAAGGGCGATCCCGTCCTTTATCTCCGGAATGCCCCGGGTATCGACCGCGAACTGCGCCGCAACATGCTCGACAGCCTCAACACCCTCAATCAAAAGAGCTACGACATCGTCGGCGACAACGAAATTCAAACCCGCATGCAGCAATATGAAATGGCTTTTCGTATGCAGGCTTCTGTGCCGGAACTCAGTGACCTTTCTTCCGAAAGCGATCAGACCCGCGAGATGTATGGTCCACAGTCCAAGACCTCTGGTTCCTTCGCCAGCTCGTGTATTCTTGCCCGCCGCATGATGGAACGTGGTGTCCAGTTTGTGCAAATCTTCCATCGCGGCTGGGATCAACACAGCAACCTCCCTGCCCATATCAAACCCCAGTGCGAAGACATTGACCAACCCTGCTGGGCCCTCGTGCAGGACCTCAAACAACGGGGCATGCTTGACGACACCCTTGTCATTTGGGGTGGAGAATTCGGTCGCACTGTCTACTCACAAGGAACCCTAACCGAAAAGAACTACGGTCGCGACCACCACCCGCGGGCTTTCTCCATGTGGATGGCTGGAGGTGGCGTGAAAGGTGGACAGGTCTATGGCGAAACTGATGATTTCGGATACAACGTCACCGAAAACCCAGTCCACATCAGTGATCTGCATACCACCATTCTTCACCAACTGGGCATCAACCACCACAAGCTCACTTTCAAATACCAGGGACTTGATCAAAAACTCACCGGCGTTAAACCTACCCAGGTGATCTCTGAAATATTGGAGTGATCCCGCAGATTTTGGGCGTAAGTTAATCTGCCGAAATATGCCGGTTTGTCCTTTCAAATCTCCCGGCAAAAGAAAGTTAATCCTATCTTCCCCGCAAATCCGTGATATAAAACCCTCTTACCAATCCATCTTGGTGGGGACTATTCGTTGACTTTTAGCCACTTCCGGTTGGCTCGATTCCGTCGCCCCCTCCGAGCCTAGCTAGAGGAGTATTTATGACGAAAAAAAAACAGTCCGCATCGCCATCGCTTTTCTTTGGCGGATTTTCCATTCCTCCCCCGGTCGCGAAAAGGACAAAGTCGTATTTGACCGCTACCAAGCCCCCGTCAGAAACTGCAATCGTCTACTGCGAAGGCCATTTTGGAGGGATCGACGGAAAGACTGCCAACGGACTCGTTCGTCATTCGGAAAAATACGAGATTCTCTCTATCATCGACAGTGAGCAAGCGGGGCAGGATGCCGGAGAAATCCTGACCAAGGAACCAAACGGGATTCCAATCTGCCAAGACCTCGATGAGGCACTGACAGATGCCGGTTGTGTCCCGGATTGGTTTATTTTTGGCATCGCCTCGGCAAGCCGCATCCTTTCGGCGCCCGAAAGAAAACTGCTACTCAGAGCAATCGCGCATGGCATGAACATTGTAAACGGACTCCACGAGTTTCTGAACGATGATCCGGAATTTTCTGCCGCTTGTCTCGATTCAGGCGTGGTAATTCGTGATGTGAGAAGGCCACGGGACAAAAAAGATCTCAGAGTTTTCAGCGGTCGCATTTCGGAGGTCACCTGCCCCCGTATTGCGGTGCTGGGCACTGACTGCGCCATCGGAAAACGCACCACTACGACGATTCTGGCGCAGTCCCTCAAGGAACGCGGAATCAATGCCGTTATGATTGGCACTGGGCCGACGGGATTGATCCAAGGGGCCCGCTATGGTCTCGCGCTTGATGCCGTTCCTTCCCAATTTTGCGAGGGAGAGTTGGAAGCCACCATCATAGAGGCCTTCGAAAACGAAGACCCCGATGTCATCTTGGTCGAGGGCCAAGGGTCATTGAGTCATCCCGACGACTCGACTTCCAGCTTCATTCTGCGCGGGAGTTGCTCGCAAGGGGTGGTCCTTCAACACGCTCCGGAACGTGAGTATCGATGCAACTTCCCACGCATACAAATGCCCACTCCAGCCTCCGAAATTGCGCTCATTGAAGGATTTCCAAAGACCAAAGTTATCGGAATCACCATCAACCACGAAAACATGACGGATCCCGAAGTTTCTACTGCCATTGAGCGTTATGAAGCGGAATTTGGAATTCCCTGCACCGATGCGCTGACCCGGCCTCCGGAGCGCCTAGTCGACATGGTTCTTTCCGCCTTTCCCCAGATCGGAGGCAAAATACCAACCTAATTCGCCTGCCAGTTCCACGTTTGAAGATCGATCTCAACCAGCTTTATCAGAATGCCTTCACGCCGCTCAATCGCCTCGGCAAGCAGTGACCACCTTGTGATCGACATAAGCAACTATCACGGGAGAATGAAGACTGAGACCGAGATTCCCCGCAACTCAACTCCAGTGCATTACTCCGAGCAATGACATCCCCCTTCATTCCAGAAATAATGAAGAAACCTCAAATGAACTCCCGAAAATAATAAGTATGAAGTCCACCCCGTTCACGCTCCGCCATTTTCTCGCAAAATTGACCGCTCGCCTTCGAAAGTCCGAACAATCGAATTCCCAGACTTCTCACCCAACCGCGATTCTTCCGGAAAGCACGACCTCAACCAGACCATCCCCACATGAGAGACCTCCTGATCCAAGATCCTCTGACGAGGCCCATACCCGTCTCAATAAAATCCTCAGCATCGATCAGGCTCTCCCACAGATCAGCTATCAAGACTTCATGCTAGGCTGGGTGGCCATGGCCTATATCGCACCAGGACTGAACCCTGACGAAGCAGGAACAGCAGACGGAGGATGGCCCCACGGTTGGAAACTGGTTGCGGCAGAGGCTTTCCGGCGCTTCGAGGCCAAAGAGTTGACGAGGGAAGAACTCTATCCCCGCCCTTACTAATCCCCCCCATAAAAGACAACGCTCTTCCTAGAGATCTCTTCGAGATCGAGGAAGAAGACGAAGTTGCTTTTTCTTCTTCCTCGAAGCCGGAATAGATCCTTCTTCAACCCGGTTGATCTGTCGTCAATTTGCATCGATGCGACGCTACCTCGACCGATTTTCCCTCCCCATCCCTAAGGATTGGATCGCCGAATACGAGGCTATCACAGGGATCGCTGCCGGGGTTTAGAAAGATTGCGGTGCTCCCAAATTCTGGGACTGCGTTGGCAATGGTCTCAATCTAGACCACGGCCGTTCTTTCGGAAACCTTGCCGATGCAAAGGAGAACGAAACTGTCATCTTCGATTGCTCCGGCATGGTGCAGGAGGGCTTCCGGGAACTCCTGCACAGGCAAGCTCATTTCCCCTTCCCAAATCGCCAAAGCGCCTTCTCAGATCGCACAATCAGAGTATTCTCGAAAACAATTGGAGATGCAAAAATAGGCTCCTTAAATTCATTCACCGCAAGCTCCTTGGCACCTTTACGGGACACCTCGTGAACGAACCCCTGCCCCTCTTCGGAAAAGGTATAAAGTTTGTCCCCAACCATTGTCAGCGAACACGAAACCTTCCGTTGCAACTGCTCCCGCCAAACACGCTCGCCGGTCTCACAATCCAGACAACTCATCCGTCCGGTATCATCCACCAGGTAAATCTCTTTCCCTGACATCACAAACGAAGGCGTCTTTGGGATATCTCGCTTGGCGGTCCACTTGACATGAGTCTTGGTGACATCGCCCTTCGCATCCTTCAATTGAATCGCCAACAACTTCGCCACATTAAATCCCGTCGTGACATAAACAACCCCATCATGATACACTGGACGCGGCACGACCGAGAAACCACTCCCGTAATCCACCCACCACAGGAGCATTCCGTCAGAAGGTCGATAACCTCCCACCATGCCACTCCCCTGGCTCACGACCACTTTTTCGCCCTCAACATCAACCACCAAAGGTGTCCCAAATGAAAATTTCTGACGCACATCCCTTTCTCGGTTGATCTCCCATTCCAATTTTCCAGTTTCGGCATTCAAACCTCTTAAAAGTCCTTCATCTTCACCATCAGCACTAAAAATCAGTATTCCATCCACCAAGATCGGGCTCCCCCCGTTGCCATGTTGGGACGCGTAGGTGTCATGGTATTTCCACCGGACTTCTCCCGTCTGCAAAGAAAGTGCCGCCGTCCCCATATGCCCGAAGTGGGCAAAAACAGTGTCACCAACAATCAATGGCGAGCTACTCGCAAGGCTGTTCTTCTCATGAATAGTCCCGGCTTCATCCACCGTCGGCTGAAAAACCGACCTCGTCCAAATCGGCTTCCCGGTCTTGACATCCAGGGCAATAACCAGAAGCTCAACCTGGTCGGTCTTCACCGACGTGGTAACCACAATCAAACCATCCTTCATCACAGGAGAAGACCATCCTTTTCCCGGGATCAGAGCCTTCCAAAGGTAGCCATTCTCAAGATCAAGCCCCACCGGCACCCCTTTGGCCTCAACGACTCCCTGAGCATCTGGCCCGCGAAACTCCGGCCACTCTGCTCCATGCGCAGCTAACCAAAAAACCGATCCCAATAGTCCTGTTCGTAATCTCTTCATTTGATCAAACGGTCTATATCTGAACAAATGAGACACCACAACTCTATGAATCAAGCTTTCCCCGTGGACACTGATGCCCAAACTAACGAAACTGTCCCTCTAATTCCGTCCCTCCAAAGTCACGTTCTCTCTCTCGCAACATTTTTCTCTAGCCCCCTCTTTTCTTGATTATGAAATTTCTACTCATTCTCCTCCTCTGCTCCACCGCGTCTCTACGTGAAGCCCACGCCTCAACCAAACCCAACGTCATCGTCGTATTCATCGACGATATGGGCTACTCTGATTTCTCCTGCTTCGGTGGCACCGTCGAAACTCAACACATCGACCGCCTTGCCAAGGAAGGGATCAAATTTACCAATTTCTACGTCAACTCGCCCATCTGCTCTCCCTCCCGTGTCGCCCTCACCACCGGACAATACCCGCACCGCTGGCGCATCACCTCCTTTCTCAACAACCGCCGTGACAATAAAAAACGGGGCATGGCCCAGTGGCTCGACCCAAAGGCCCCCACTCTTGCCCGCCAACTCCAGCAAGCCGGATACGCGACCGGGCACTTCGGGAAATGGCACATGGGGGGGCAACGCGATGTCGAAGAAGCCCCCGAAATTTCAAATTACGGATTCCATCAAAGTTTGACCAATTTCGAAGGCATTGGCCCCAAGCTCCTCCCACTTACTCTGAAACCCACCCCCCTGGGGCCTGCCGTCGCAGGTCGTATATGGGCCGATGCCGAACGCCTCGGCGAGGGCTTTATTTGGATGCAGCGCTCCAAAATCACCACCGGTTTCGTCGACGAAGCCCTCAAGTTCATCGACCAAACTCAGGCCGAACAAAAACCCTTCTTCATCAACCTCTGGCCCGACGACGTTCACGGCCCGTGGTGGCCGCCACTTGATAAATGGGGAGGAGACAAACGAGCTCTCTATAACGGCGTCCTCGACTCCATGGATGAACAACTTTCTCGCCTTTTCGACCGCGTTCGAAATGATCCCATCCTCCGCGACAATACCATCATCACGGTCTGCTCCGATAACGGTCATGAACCTGGTGCCGGAACTTCAAAACCTTTCCGTGGAGCAAAAACCTGGATGTATGAAGGCGGTATCCGCTCACCCCTCGTCGTCTGGGCCCCCGGCCTTATCCCCGATAATAGAAAGAACACCACCAACGACACCTCCGTCTTCTCCGCCATCGATCTTAACCGCTCCCTCTACACCCTGACCGGGACAAAACCCTCCGAAGAACTCGATGGCGAAGACCTTTCCTTAACTCTCATCGGCAAGTCCAACGCCTCGCGCCAAGCACCCATCTTCTGGCGACGTCCCCCTGACCGCCCCGGCTTCAGTCACGGGTTTGATGAAGATAACCCCGACCTCGCTGTCCGCGATGGAGACTGGAAATACCTCGTCAATATTGATGGCTCCGCCCCCCAACTCTACAATCTCCCCAAAGACCCTGGCGAATCCAACAACCTTGCCAAACAGCGTCCTGAAATCGTCGACCGCCTCGATAAAGCTCTCCACCAATGGAATGCACAAATGCCCGTCGACGCCTCCGACCCCGTGTTCACCAAAACCGGAGCTCTCCCTAAGAACCACTTCGTCAACCCCATCGGCGGCGGACAAGATCCCTGGGTTGTCCGCGATCCCAATGCCAACCGCTACCTCTGGTGCTTCTCCGAAGGCGATCGTGGCATTTCCATTCACACCTCAAAAAACCTAAGCTCCTTTGGCCAAAAACACACCGTCTGGACCGCCCCGAAAACCGGTCCCTACTCGAAGCAAGTCTGGGCACCGGAACTCCACTTCCTTCAAAGGAAATGGCACATCTACTTCGCCGCCTCCAATGGTAAAAACAAAAACCACCTCACCTATGTTCTCAGGTCCAAAACAGAAGACCCTCTCGGGGAATACACGCTCCACGGCCCCCTCCAGACCGGAGACACTAAAGAGCAAAATCTCTGGGCCATTGACATGACCCCTCTCGAGCATAATGGCAAACTCTACGCCCTTTGGTCCGGGTGGGACGGCCCCGAAACCGACAGCCAATTCCTCTATATCGCTGAAATGGAATCCCCCACCAAGCTTTCCTCACGTCGTGTCAGGATTTGCGACAACCTAAACTACTCTTGGGAGAAAACCGAAGGCGGAGCAAAAGGTCGCGGCCTCAACGAAGGCCCCCAGGTTCTCAAAAACGGCAGCCGGACATTCGTGATCTACTCCTGTGGGGCATCCTGGCTCCCCAGCTACAAACTCGGTCAACTTGAACTCAATGGAGACGACCCACTTGACCCAGCCTCATGGAAAAAGCACAAGCATCCCGTCTTCCAATCTTCCAAGGAAACCTGCGGCGTCGGTCATTCCTGCTTCGTGAAATCAATCGACGGCTCCGAGTGGTGGCACATCTACCACGCCAAACTCGATCGCACTCCCGGCTGGCAACGGGCCATCTTCGCACAACCCTTTAAGTGGTCTAAGGACGGCCGCCCCTTGTTCGGACGACCTTCCACTGCGGGAGAACCACAACCACGACCCGCCGGAGAAAAAACCACCCTCCTTCGACTCCCCTATACGTCAGACCTCCGCACTGATCACTCCTACTACGGCCACCCCCAATTCTTGCAGATCACCTCCGACAGTCTCAAACTCGGGACCCCGCCCAAACAGCCGATCAATGACTACCGCTCCGGCGAAAAAATCCTCCTGGACGCTCAAACACCCGATGATTTTACCGCCTCGGTCACGCTGGACTTCCAAGGTGCCCGCCAAGGCCGCGGCGCCGGCCTCCTCTTCCGCACGACCGCCCCCTCCATCGGATACGATGCCTCCCGAGGTTACTTTGTTGGCGTCAAGCCCAGCGAAAACACCGTCCTCCTTGGAATGATGGATGGCTCCGGATGGAAGGAACTCAGACGTCACCACTACGTCCTCAACGTCTCAAAAACACACCGCCTTACGGTGACCGCCAAAGGCCCCGCTCTCACTGTCTCCATCAACGGCAAAAAACTCTACACCCACACCGACCCAACCTATCCAACGGGAACAATCGGCCTCCGCGTCACCGACATCCCGACCAGCTTCTCTGATTTTGTCATCACAGCTCCTCAGTAAACGAAAATACTAAATTTTCCGTTGGGATATTCCAACTTAGGTAGAGGTTGGCTCTTTGAACAATGGAACCAGAATCACCACTCCGATGACAACCAGTAGCAGCCCCTGAAAATAATCGCCATAGAGCGTGAATCCTGTCCCCATTATTATCGCGATAATTGCCGCACTCCCGAAAAACACTTTCAGTAAATCACTCCCAACCGAAGGTTCATTCGGATCCCGCTCCGTAGTGCGGAAACGATTCCATCCCTTGCCCGGAGGTGAAGTTTTATCTGCAAACTTTGAAAGAGTCTCGTTGGACTCGGGTGCCGTCAGAAAGGTCACCAACAACCAAACTGCCGTCGTGAAAACCACCGGCCCAACGTAGGCCCACGGCCCCATCGCAACGGCCCAACCAAAGGGATCAGCGAAAGGAAGTTGCCCCTTGTCGACAAAAAGATAACTGGAAATAACCGCCGCAATCGTTGCCGAAATTTCACTCCATGCATTCACCCTCCACCAAATCCATCGCAGGAGATAAACCAACCCGGTTCCCGCACCAATCATCAGGATAATACTGAACATCTGCGCCGCATTCGTCAGCACCAACGCCACCATCGAACCCAGCACCAACACGATTGCACTGGTCACACGGCCAACCATCACCTGCCGCTTTTCGCTCGCATCCGGTTGACAGAATCTCGTCCAAAAATCCTTCGTTAAATACGAAGAAGCCAAATTCACTTGCGTCGAAAGCGTTGAGATATAGGCCGCAATTAACGACGCCAAAACCAAGCCCTTCAGCCCCGCGGGCAACTGCGCTACCATCGCCGGATAAGCGGCATCGTGCCCCAACTTATCTGCCGCAAGATGAGGAAAGGCTGTGCTGATTGATTCCAAAGTCGGAAACACCACGATCGAAGCCAAGGCCACCAAAATCCACGGCCATGGGCGCAGAGCATAATGAGCCACATTAAAAAAAAGACTCGCCTTCGTAGCGTGTTTCTCATTTTTCGCCGCGAAAATTCGCTGGGCAATATATCCGCCTCCACCGGGCTCGGCCCCGGGGTAGTAAGCCGTCCACCATTGCAACGCGATTGGAATAACGAACAGCGCCACCCAGGTATCCTGGGTCGAGGGGAAGAGGCTCATTTTCGCCTGAACCGCCTCGTTCGCAAACAAGCCATCAAGACCACCCACGGCATCCATATTCAGAATGTAGATCGTCGCTGCGATCGACCCGATCATCGCCAATCCAAATTGGAAAAAGTCCACCAGTAAGACCGATCGCAATCCACCAGCCACACTATAAAGCATCGTCGCACCGGCACCGATCATGATCGTCTCCATCGGACTAATTCCAATCAAAACCCCCATGATCTTGATCGCCGCCAACGACACGATTGCAATGATGAACACATTGAAAAACAACCCCAAGTAAAGAGAACGAAACCCTCTCAAAATCTTACCGCCCGTCCCGGAATACCGTAATTCATAAAACTCCACATCGGTCATCACTCCCGATCTCCGCCACCGACGCGCAAAGACATAAGTCGTCAACAACCCGGAAAAAACAAACGACCACCAGAGCCAGTTTTTTGAAACTCCGTCCGTCCTCACCCAATCAGTGATCAGCGTCGGAGTATCTGCCGCGAAAGTGGTCGCCACCATCGACACTCCCAACAACCACCAAGGCATCGACCGGCCTGCCAGGAAAAAACTCTCTGACGTGCCCTTGTTCTTCTTCGCAGCCCACCAGCCAATTCCCAAGCTAATCGCAAGCGACGCCACAATGACTACCCAATCAAATGCCTCAATCATAGGGAGCATTAACTACCACCTTTGGCTTGGGAGGTCGAAGACTACTTCTCATTCTCCTTAAAAAAACCACCCCAGCACCTGGGCCCAGAACCTCTGATACTCGTCCTGGCGTGCCCCCATCAGCGGCTGGTTTTTTCACTTCGTAGCGCTGGGTTGATCGAGATTGGTTGATGATTCGGCAGGCCCGACGCTCGCTGACTTTGAAGGCCGTTTGGACAAAATTCACGGCCTCTTTTCGACGGTTCGGGCTCACCACCTTTTTGCATTAACCTCTTTAAGAATGTCCATGTCTAAGGCCTGCTCCGCTACTAACTTTTTGAGGCGGGAGTTCTCCTTCTCCAGTTCTTTGAGACGTTTTACCGTCTCCATTTGGGCTCCATCATATTGCTTCTTCCATCGATGGTAGGTCGCCTCGCTTACTTCGAGCTGACGGCACACTTCGCCGAGTTCTTTTCCTCGTCCAAGTTCCTCACGGGCATCGCGAAGTTTTTTGACGATCTGTTCTGGGGTATGTCTTTTTCTTTTCATACTAGGGGGAAGCCTCCTGCCTCTGGTCACCCAGCCCAGGTGGCTCTCCGAATCACTTCGAGAAAAATACCGATACCGTCCCATCCTTGCCGAAAGCTCCAGCGATCCGCAGTGTCACGAAGGCACCATCTATCGAGCCCCCAGCTGGGCCCAGCTGGATTTTGCAGAGGATTCAAACACCTGGAGAGCGGGGGCCACCTTAATTTGACCAAAGGCCACCTCCCAAAGCAAAATAAGTCACATCTTGTCTTTCCTCGACATTGCCAAGAGGAAACCATTGGTTAGAATCACAACGTTAAACAAATTCATGAAAACACACATCCTTGCTCTTGCCGCCCTTCTGCCCTCCGCTTCTGACGCCGCCAAATTCTCCATCAATGCCCAGCCCTTCGGTGAAGTTGACGGAAAACCCGTCCAACTTTACACTCTCTCAAACGAGTCCGGAGCAAAAGTCTCCATCACGAATTACGGAGGAACCGTGACCTCTCTGATCGTGCCAGACAAGAATGGCACGATGGGCGACGTCGTCCTCGGATTCGATACCGTCGACGACTACGTCGAAAAGAGCCCCTATTTTGGTTGCGTCACCGGGCGCTACGCCAACCGCATCGCTAAAGGGAAATTCACTCTGGATGGCAAGGAATACACCCTCGCCACCAACAACGCCCCCAACCATCTCCACGGCGGAGAAAAGGGTTTCGATAAACAAGTCTGGAATGCCAATCTCGGCAACGATGGCGACAACCCAACTCTTGCCCTGACCTACACCAGCCCCGACGGCGAGGGCGGCTACCCCGGCACTCTCACAAGCACCGTCACCTACACCTGGACCCAGCACAACGCCCTCCGGATCGACTACAATGCCACCACCGACAAGCCAACCGTTCTTAATCTCACCAATCACAGCTACTTCAATCTCGCCGGAGAAGGAAGTGAAACGGTCCTCGATCACAAAGTTCAGATCAACGCCGATCGGTACAACCCCGTCGACCCCACCTCCATCCCTACCGGCATCGCCCCGGTCAAGGGAACCCCTTTCGATTTCACAACAGCCACCCCCATCGGCAAGCGAATCGAGCAAGATCACGAACAGCTGAAAAACGGTAAAGGTTATGATCACAACTACATCATGAAAGACAGCCGCGATGGGAAACTCGGTGTCGCCGCGATCGTCACAGAATCCACAAGCGGACGAACTCTCATCGTGAAGACGACAGAGCCCGGCATTCAGTTCTACACTGGAAACTTCCTCGATGGCCCCAAAGGCAAGGGCGGGAAGGTCTACAATCACCGCTCCGCTCTTTGCCTCGAAGCCCAAACCTTCCCCGACGCCCCTAACCAAAAGGAGTTCCCATCTCCTGCCCTGCGCCCAGGCGAAACCTACGTCCAGACCACCATTTACCACCTGGGTGTCTCCAAATAACGGCTCCACGAAGAAGATCAACTTCCTGACAAAAACCGAAAGGCCCGCTTCTTTTATCGAAGCCGGGCCTTTTGTATTTTTATCGAACGCTAACTAAACGGATCCGTCGGCTTCAAAGAAGGTGGCCGCGGAACCCCGAGTCGATGAGGAAATTGAACGCCTCCATCACTTCGCCACCGAGGTCTTGCCTCGTTATAAACCCTCGTGCGGGATACTCTAAAATCCTCTGCAAATCCCCGACCATGATGTGAATCAATTCCTCTCTTAAAATAAAGCCTCGGCAATATTCATCCATTGTCAGCTGAGGTGAGGTCACCCTAACCTCAAGCCCCTCCCACTGTTTGCAGATCGTCGCGAATGTTCGCCTTTCCATGTAGGGCTTTTGCACCGCAATGAGATTGGAAACACCAATCGATTTCTCGGCGAGAACCCGACGAGTAAACATGACATTTTCTCCGGTATTCGTAGATTCGTTCTCAATCAAAATCACCTCTTCCGGAACTCCCAATTCTATTGCCCGTTCTGCAAACAATTCGGCTTCTGGTTTCTCAAAAACTCCTTCCGTAAAATTTCCCAATCCGCCGGACATCACCACCCACGGAGCCATCCCCGCGTGCCACAATTCCGCGACACGGTCAGCAACCCTCAGGTCATGGCTCCCCAGGGCCCAGATCAAATCAGCAGGCCCTATTTCGTGCCCCATCAGATGGTAGTTCCAAACAATTTCCGCGGCTTCGTCAGTCGTCATCATTTCGACACTTTGAGATACCCCGCCATCACTTCAGCAATTGCCCGGGCCCCATCCGCATTCGGATGCAAATGATCTGGAAACCATTCGCCATGGGATTCTAGCGGGTTCTGCATATCAACAGTCTCCACGCCCTCCAGCTTTGCCACTTGTCCTATCGCAGCATTGATTCCATCAACACTTTCACTTCCGAAAAAAGTCTGCCCCGGAAAGAGCGGTGCAAGTCGCTGCCAGAGAATCACTCGCGGCTTGCCTGGCAGTCCCCTATAGGATCGAACCAAGGAACGATAGTCTTTGACAAAGTCATCCTTTCCAAAGGCCTCCCAATCCATCAGGTCGTTAATCCCAAGATTACAAATGACGACGGACCTGCCACCTATACCTACAAATCCCTCACTCCCACCTCTACCACAAGGCAGTTTTTCCGCCTCCGGGTCACCTGACCTTGATCTTATCCCATCTCTCAGAATGATCAGGCAGCACGCACTTGATCTCCAAACCAATGCCTTCGTTCTCAAATCATTGCCCCCTAGGCGTCACTCTCTAGGAGCTTCCAACAGTACCACTGCATGCGGGGCAAATGAAACGGCCCCTTAAATTGATTCCCCTTCACCGGCGAGGACACGCGTCCGTCGCGATTCAGATATCCGAACCACTCCCCATGCTCCCGATCGGGAAAAGTCTCGTGTGCATACTTATGAATCATCCGATGCCACTTCGCATACTTTTCATCCCCCGTTAGCTGATACGCCAGCAAGGTCGCAATGATCGCCTCACATTGCGGCCACCAAAACTTCATATCGTGCCAATATTCCTGCACCGGTTTGTCGTAGACATCCTTGAAGTAAAGAATCCCCCCGTGCTCCTTATCCCATCCTCTCTTCCACATGTAGTCGAGCATGCGACATCCCAAATCAAGCAACTCCGGATCGTTCCCTCGCCGTTTCGCCTCATCTAAAATAAACCACGCTCCCTCAATCGCGTGTCCCGGATTCAAAGTCCGTG